>JAUNXU010000060.1 GCA_030539615.1 Methanobacteriaceae archaeon
CTGGAGCATTCATAGATGGAGACACCACAGAAAGAATCACACAAATAGGACGTTAAACAATTTTAACTTCCTTTATTTCATCATTTTTTTAGATATAATTTAATTAAAAAGAAAAATTAAAAAAATAGTATTTTTAAGTAATTAATCATCCCATGTTATTTTTACAAGTATTAATAAAGCAATAAATCTAATGAGATCCCCACCTAAATTATAAAATCTAGGTGAATTTAAATCATGTGGTCCAATAATTATACCTATTAAAGTAAATACAGAACCCAATAATAGAAATAATGAAAAGAATAATAATCCCAATGTAAAACTTATTTTAATCTTTTTATAACTATTTAAATATAAGCGTGTTAAAATTAAACATAAACCTATGCTTAATACTGAGATTAATATTTCTATCACTGTAATAAAAGACATTTCTATTCCTGACATTATTTAATTTCCTTTATTTTTATTCATCTTCAATTTGTTCTAAGATATTTTTAAATTCATCATAATTTTCATTCATTTCATCAGTTAACAAATACATTTTACCATACTTTTCCCCATATGATTCAACAACATTCATTTCTTCTAACTTATTAATATGATGACTAATTGTTCGATAATTAACATCTAATTCTTTAGATAACTGATTTATATTGTATGGCCTTTCATTTAGTTTTTTTATAATTCTGGCCCGATTAATTCCACCTTTAGTCCCTAAAATTAACCATAACAGTACTTTTTTCATAATTATCTTAAACTTTTATTATTATATTAAAATAAAAAATACATTTATATAAAATAAAATATATCCCTTTTAAAAAAAATGTAATAAATATCATTTTCTTTACTAAGTATAATATTATCTAAACTAGAATATAAATATATTTAAAAAAAATTATAGAAGTAAACTAAATATTTTTTTAAATCTTTTATTTCAATAATATTTTCTGACACTTCATCACCCTCTTTTATTCATATCTTAATGATTCTGTTGGAGATAATTTTGAAGCTCTTATTGCAGGATATAATCCATTTATAATACCTACAATTAAAGCAATAGTAAATGCTTTTATAAATATCATAATACCATATGTTATTTCTAGATTTCCAGAAGTAAACTATACCAGAATATTTACTGCTAATATACCAAGTATAGTTCCAATAATTCCTGCTATTAAAGTAATTACTATTGATTCTCCAAGAATCATAAATAATATTCTATTATTTTTTCAACCTACTGATTTTAAAACACCTATTTCTCTTGTTCGTTCAAATACTGTCATCATCATAGTATTTATAACCCCTAGTCCACCAATAACAATTGCTAATAATGAGATTGTTGTTGTTGCAGAGTCAATCATACTCATAGTTTTCTCTGTTGTATTTGCCATATCTTCAGATGTTATTGTAGTTAATTCATTACCATATTGATTTTTAATATCCATATTAACAGTATCAATTGTTGCATTATTATTAATTTTAACAGATATTAAAGATACAATATTAGAATTATTTGTTATTTCTTGTAATGTATTAAGACTAGTATAATAACTATTATCTGTTATCATAGATCCTGTTTCATAAATACCTGTTATTGTAAATTCTTTATTAAATAATGTTATCTTATCTCATATAGTGTAATTATTGTTATTTGCTAAACTTCTCATAATTACTTCATTTGCATTGTCTTTATATACACTTCCATTAATAGAGAAGAAATTCCATTAAGTTTTAAATCCTCTGATTGAATACCATATACTTATGAACCACCAGAACCCATATCATTAGAAGTTGAACTTGTATTTGATGCTTGTAAAACATCTGTTATTTTGTTAATTCCAGTTATATTATCTGATTTATTTACTAATGATTGATTCAATATCCCTGCAGATACCATATTAGAACTTCCAATTTTTTGAACAGTTATTTCTGCTGCACCTTCTTTTAATGTAGCTTCTGTTGAAACTGATAATACAGTAGTTATTAATTCTAATGCCACAATTGTTGCAATACCTATTGTAATTCTAGCTATTGCTAATGTACTACGTGATTTATTTCTAAATGGATTTTTTAAAATTAATTCTAGATAATTCAAAATATATTATCTCTCTTTTTTTATGGATAAAATTAATAAAATGAATTAATTTAAAAAATAGTATATAATTTAAATATTATTTTTTCAATAATTAGACGTTATACATGAATCATTTTTTAAAAAAACTTACCTTTTTTATATATCAAATTATATTTCCTATTTTTTAAATAACCTTTAAAATTTCTTTTTTTTATTTACTAAAGGTTATATTATAGTTTTATTTTTAGTATATAAAGGTTTATTTCAATATTAAGTGAAAGTTAAGTATGTTTTATGAGTAATTTTATTATATATTATATGCAAATCGTATACAAATTATAAAAAAACTTTATATAATCTATTAATAAAACACAACTAATTTTTAAGTTTTATTCTTATAATAGTAAAACTTAAATATTTTTTAAATTATAATCATAAACTAGTAAAACTCAAATAATTTAAAAAAAATATTAATTAAAATAAATTTTATTATTTAGGAAGAAATAAGATGATTTCACGTGATATTTATTTAAATAAACTCATAAAACATAAGGATAATGAATTAATAAAAGTTATAACAGGAATACGACGTTGTGGTAAATCAACCCTATTAAAATTATATGAAAATTACCTTATTAATAATAAAATATCTAATAAACAGATTATATTCATAAACTTTGAACTAATGGAATTTGACCAAATTACTAATTATAAACTATTATATTCCTATATCAAAGATAAAATTAATAATAATGAAAAATATTATATTTTTCTAGATGAAATTCAGAAAGTTAAAAATTGGGAAAAAGCAGTTACAAGTTTAAATATTGATAGTAATGTTGACATTTATATTACAGGTTCTAATGCATATTTATTATCTTCTGAATTATCAACATTATTATCAGGTAGATATGTAGAAATTAAAATGTTACCTTTATCATTTAAAGAATTTTTATCTTCAAAACATTTAGATTCTAAAAATTTAAGTTTAAACAATATATTTCAAGAATATCTTAAATTTGGATCATTTCCAACAATAACAAATTTACCTCAAGATGAAGAAATTATAAATGATTATTTAAATGGAATTTTAGACACTATTCTAATTAAAGATGTAATTTCTAGAAATAATATAAATAATATAAATTTAATTAATAACATTTTAAAATACATTGTTTCAAATACAGGAAATACTTTTTCACCAAAATCCATAAGTAATTTTCTAAATCATCACAATAATTCTAGTATTAATTCTAACACTATTTCAAATTATGTAACTTTCTTAGAAAAAGCTTTTATCATATATAAAGCACCAAGATATAATATTAAAGGAAAAGAAATTTTAAAAACATTGTCTAAATATTATGTTATTGATATAGGTATTCGTAATATGATTTTAGGATACTCTGATTCTGATAAAGGCCATGTATTAGAAACTATTGTATATTTTGAGTTATTAAGAAGAGGTTATCAAGTTTTTGTTGGTAAATATTATAATAATGAAGTTGATTTTGTTGCAATAAAAAAAGATAAAATTAAATATTATCAAGTTACTTTAACAATCATGGATAAAAATGTAAAAGAAAGAGAATTAAAACCTTTAAAAGCTATTTCCGATAATTATGAAAAGATTTTACTTTCCATGGATAAAACATTTATAACAGATTATAATGGCATAATATATCAAAATATAATTGACTTTTTACTAGAATAAAAGTAATGTCCAACAAAATCATTTAAAAAAAAAATTATTATTTAATTGATAAATAATAAAAAATATTTAAGATCAATATAAACACTTCTTTACAGATGCCATTTTATAATTGCCAATCAGGTGGAGTATAACGTCGTTCACCACTTTTTGTAACTATATAACCTCCTCCACCACCCTCTTCATCAAAATACCAAGTAGTATCTTCAGGAACATCACCTTCTATATATTTTATATTGTCTCCAGGATCATCAGTATAAGCATCATTCATAGATCCATTTTTGTATGGATAATTCACATATTCTTCATCATCATCCACTTTTAGATTTTTACTTGATTTTTCAGTTGTAGTTTTTTGAACTTGATTAGTAGTATTATTATTTGTTGTATTATTTCCTATCTTTGTAACATTCAATCCAGTAGCATTTTCTACAATACTTACATCTTTTTCAGCTTGTAATAGAAGATTTTGATTATATGCTACCCCAATACCAACCAATAATAAAATAATACCAATACCAATAATTATCTTACCATTTTTTCTCATAGAAAATCATTCCTTTCTTTTATAATTCTTATAAGAATATACTAACTTTATTTTTAGTATCAATAATATTAATAGTATGTTATTATTTTCTAAAGTTAGTTTAAAACTCACACCTATTTTTTTTTAAATTTCATGTTTTATTTTTACATATTATAATATAAATGTAAATAAAATATATATTATTATAAATTAATAATTTAAAAATTGTTTGAATAAATCAGTTGGGAGCCATTTTATGAAAAGTAAGAGTATATTATTCCTTTTCTTAATTATATTAACTACCATCTTATTTAGTTTTACAATTGTATCAGCAGCAGAAATAGATACACAAAATAATACTAATATAGGAAATACTGTTAATATAGAAGAAAAAGAATTGCATCAAGAAAATATTGATATAAAAACTACCTCAGATAATAATAAAAATATTCAAAAAAATAATATTAATGATAATATAAAAGAAGATAAATTAAAAACTGATGTTAATATATCGTCTTCTCAGTTATTTTCTGAATCTAAGATATCTAATAATCAAATTTCACAAAAACAAGCCACTAATAAAGTAACTTCTTGGAGTCAATTAATAACAGAAATTAATAATGGTAATAGTGTTCAATTAGGATCAAATATTGTAAGTAATGCTGGGGTATTCAGTATAAAAAATAAAGTTACAATAGAAGGTAAAGGATATTTGATAAGAATAAATCCTAAAACTCAAATAAATGTAACAAGTAGTTTAATAATAAATAATGTGGTGTTTGATGGACAAAATAAAGAAAGAAATACTAGTTTTATTTTAAATAATGGAAATTTAATAATTAAAAATAGTATTATTCAAAATATATATCTTAATGAAGTAATGGAAGCAGCAATATACAATACTAAAACAATGACATTTATTAATACTACTTTAAGAAATAATATTGCAAATGACTGTTGTGCTATAGTGTTATATGGAAATAATTATAATATTTCTAATTGTAATTTTATAAACAATACATTTTATGATCATAGATCTGGTGGTGGAGTTATATATGGTGATTATAATACTATAATTGGTTCTACTTTTTCAAATAACTTTACTTATATTTAAAGAAAATACAGCAAAAGAAGGTGAAGGTGGAGCAATATATAATGGAGGTAGCATAGATTACTCATCTGAAAATATTATTGAAAAATGTGATTTTATAAATAATATTGCTGGACGTGGAAGTGCAATATGCTCTGAAAAAAACTTAACAATAAGAAATATTGAAAATAATTACTGGGGATCAACTAATCCTAATTGGAGCAAATTATTATACAATACTATAAAACCAATTAGTTATTATAAAACATCAATCGCGAAGAAATTAGATTCAATAATCCAAGTTAATCCAATTACATGTAATTTAAAAGAAAAAATAACATTAACAGGAACAATAAAAGACAGTGATGGAAAAAACATACCCCATGGAAAAGTAGCATTCAAATTAAACGGAAAAACACTAGGATATAGTAACATAACCAATGGAATAATCAAATACCAATATACAATACCTGCAACATATAGTGCAAAAAACTACACGATAACAGTAACTTATGGAGAAAATACAAAATATTTCTCAAGCAACAACAAAAATACACTCACCATCAAACCATACAAAACAACACTAACAATAAAAACTACTCCCTCATTTCCTGGAAGAACAACAATATTTACTGCACACATCAAAAGCAACACCAACCTAAATGCCACTAGTGGAAATGTAATCTTTAAAATTAATGGAAAAACAGTTTCAAAGAAAATCAAAGTAATAAATGGAATCGCAACATTCCAATATAATATACCAAACACTTGGTCAAGTAAAAATTATACAGTAACAGCCACATATAGTGGAAACTATCAATTTGAAACTACAAAAATAACAAAAAATTTCTCTGTATCTAAACTAGCAACAAAACTAGTAACAAATAGTATAGTAGCTAAAATAGGACAAACAATAAACATACAAACCACATTAAATGATGTAAATGGAAATAAAATAAATACAGGAACAGTAACATACAAAATAAACAATAAAACAATATTAACACACGTTAAAGTAATAAATGGTACAGCAACAGGAAAATACACCATACCAAAAACATTCACAATAAAAAATTACCAAATAACAACAATATATAGTGGAAACAACCAATGCAGAAACAACACATTTAACAGCACATTAAAAATAACATCTTAAAACATTCCCCCCTATTAACTCCTTATTTTTTTTTTAAAAAAATATTACAATAAAAATACTAATATTTGTGACTCCTAAAAAATTAGAAAAATTAAAACTCAAATGAGATTAGATTACAACAAAAAAAAAAACGATTATCTTTGATTCAAAGTAACAGTAGTACTTATGATGAAATATTAAGTCTTGTATCAATATTAATCCCTTGGATCATCACATAGACTCTAAAATATTAGATAAAGTATTAAAATTATTGCATATCCATTAACAAGTACAAAGTCATTTTCATCATCTTTTTCCAAAGATATTATAAGAAAGAGAAACTCGAAATTTAAAATGGCATTAGAAATAAAATATTAAAAATTAGTATTTTTTTAGATTATTAAAAATAAAAATATTAAGAGAAGAGTTTAAAATTTTCTAATGAAATGTTATATATGGAGTTTTTATAGGTTTATTTATTTTTTCTTTTAGAAAGTTTTTCTCTTAATATTTATTTAATTTTCCCGTACTTAATTTAGATCTTTTTTTTCGGAGTAAAATAGTTTTAAATTTTTAAAACGGAAGAATCTTATTATCGTTAATTATTTAGCTTTTTTTTATTATTTACATTATTTAAATAAAAAGAGAATGTATAAGTTTTATATGGTTTTTTCATGAATAGTTTATAAACTTATTTTTTTTATATTTTAACTTATTATTTCTCTTTTTTTTTGGAAGGAATCAAATATTATCATTTTTTAAAGAGTTTTATTCTCTTTGTTTAAAACATAGAAAATCACCTTTTTATTTTTTTCAGTTTGTTTTTTAGTATTTTTATTTTTTCTATTATTTTTTAATAACCTTTAGTAATTATTTTTTTATTTATTTTTTATTTACTAAAGGCTATATTATAGTTTTATTTTTACTATATAAAGGTTTATTTCATGATTAAGTAATATTTGAGTATATTTTATAGATAATTTTATTATAATTTATATACAAATCTCTTACAAATTAATGGTTTTAAAAAAAATATTATTAAAAATAAGAAAAAAAGTATTTAAATATATTCTACTAATTCTTCTAAAGGTTTACGTGTAGTTTCTCTTGGTTTTGCATCAATATATCCTAAAGGTGTAAATAATATTGGTTCATATTCATCATCAAGATTTAATAATTTAATTGCTGCATTACGTCTAAAAGCTCCAACATAGCATGTTCCAAGACCAAGAGCTGTTGCAGCAAGAATCATATGATCCATTACTATTGTTGCATCTATATCATAAATTTGTTTTCCATCCCATGGTCTAGTCCAACATTTTGATGGTTTACTTGCAACACATAGTACAATAGGTGCTTGTGAAAACCATTCAACTCCATAAATTTTTTCTAATTGTTTTTTATTTTTTTTAGAATCTATTACAAATATTTTAAATTCTTGTTTATTAACACCTGTTGGTGCAATTTGTCCTGCTTTTAATATTTTTTCTAGTTTTTCTTTTTCTACAGGTTTATCTAAATATCCTCTTACACTATATCTTTTTTCAATTGTTTCAAAATAATCCATAATAACTCCTCTTTTATTCATCTAACATTACAAATCCTGTATCTAATTCATTTATTTCTTCTTGTGTTAAACTTCTTTTTATTGCTTGTTTATCATCTATTACACTATGTCCAAATGGATCTGCTATTATAATTGTTGCTGTACCATTTCCATTTTTTATATTATTTATTTTTTCTAGTATTTTATTAGCATTATTTATTGCTTCTGGGTTTTCTGTTTCTAGAGTTAATGCTCTTTGTATTGCATCTTCAAATCTGGTTATTATTCCTTCAATATTTGAAACATAACCTTGTGATTTTGGTCCTGGTTCTACTTTTAATCCTAGTTCAGGTATAGTTATAGTTGCTGTTTGTGATTTTGCTATTCTAGTATTTAGTTTTTCTTGAGTTATTGTTAGTGTGTAATGTATTGGATCTTTTTTTTCTAGACATATATTATCTGATTCTTGGTAGCCACATTTTGTACAGTATACTGATGTTTCTAGTATATCTCCAAAGTAGGGTATGTTATCTGTTTTGTTTGTTACATGTAATGTGTCTTCTGTATTGCATACAGGACATTTTGATTTCATTATTGTTTCGTCTTTGTTTATTGTTATTTTTTCTTCATTCATATTATTTTATTTCCTTCTTTTTTATTCTTTATATAGTAGGTTATTTTCTTTTAATTCTTGTATTATTTTTTCTAGTTTTTCTTTATCGGGTGCACATATGTGGTGGCTGTGTTTATTATTTGACATTTCATATAATGTTTCTAATACTTTTCGTTCTTGTGATTTATCTTGTTTTATTTTGTTTATGAATTTTTTTGAGTATTCAGTTTCATCATAGTTATCTATATCTCTTTTTAATGGTTCTTTAAAATCAGGTATGTGATATATGATATCTTGTATTCGTCCATTATGTTTTCTTACTATTTCATATTCTTGTTCCATTTGATCTATTGTGTGTTGTAGTATTATTTCTTTGCAACATTCATTTATTCTTTGCATTATTTTTGTAATAGTTTCTTCTTTATTACTATTGTTGATATATGGTATGTTGTTTTCTTTTGCTTTTATAGTAAGGTAGTCATTAATAATTCGATTTTCCTTAAAGTAATCAAGATGTTTGCCACCTCGTTTTATTTTCATTGCTCGTTCAAGGAATCTTTCTTTATGTTCTTCAAGTTCTGCAGTTAATATAAAAAAATATACATTAGCATCTTCTGTAAATTGATTAATATTAATTAATCCTGGAATTAAATGTACTCCTTCTATTACAATAGAATCATTATCTTTTATTGATCTTTTTATAACCTTTTCAATAGCAGGTATAACATAAGCTGAATGATCTTCAAAACCTTCCGCCACTAATTTATATTCTGTATCAAATTTTTCTTTATTTCTTATTGTTGTATAAGCATTAAAAGATGATTTATGTAATGCAGGTGCAAATTCAGAACCAATTACTTCTCTTACTACTTCTCTTATAAAATCACTTTCTAATAAATATTTTATATTTAATTTTTTAGATATTTCAGAAGCAATAGTAGATTTTCCAATTCCTGATGCACTTCCAATAAGAATCACATATGGTTTAGTCATTATCATAATCTCCAAGTTATCATTTTAAAAAAATAGGAAAAAAATGGTAGGGAAGAATATATAAATTAAGTTATTTTTTGTTTAATTTATTTCTACAGCTGTTTTAGAAGATTCTGGTTTATATAATGTAATAGTTAATACTTGTTCTTTAAATGATGCTTCTACTTTATTAGTATCAATTTCTGCTGGTAAAACAATTATATTTTTAGTTGTTCCAGAACATCTTTCTTTTTTAATAGCTTTTAATTCATCACATATTTCTTCTTCTGGGAAATTAGTTATAATTTCTAATGAATTCCCATTTGTATTAATAGTTATATCTTCTTTATTTACCCGTGGAATATCTAATTTTACTAAAACATATTCTTCAGATTCATATACATCTACTGCAGGTTTTGTAGTTTTCATTTCACTTATAGTTTTATTAAAATCATTTTGTTTAGTTTTTAATGTTGTTACCATATCATTAATCATCTTTTCAGCTATACTTTTTGCTTCTTCAGCTGATTCTTGAGTAGTTTCTTCATTATTTTCTTCAGTTGTTTCTTCTTCTGGTTCTTCATTAATTGTTGTATCTATTATATCCCTATTTACTGATGGATTATATGATTTTTCTTCTTCTGGCATTTTTTTAAACCTTCTTTGTTTTTTTGTATAATATTAATATTTTTTTTTATTTAATTATAATTTATTATCTTTTTACAATATATAACTTTAATCTAATAAACTTTTTTATATTAAAAAATATTAGTTTGAATGTTATCTTTAAAATAAATTTTGATAATTTTTATTTTAAATTAATAAATTTTATTAATATTGAATT
>JAUNXU010000061.1 GCA_030539615.1 Methanobacteriaceae archaeon
TCAACTGTTGTTAAATTCAACTATTTTAAATTAATATAAACATATAACATAAAGTATTTATATTAAGTCTAACCCATGTTTAATTATAAACTAAATAATTTAATATTAACAAAATTAATTTTATAACGAATCTTATAATAATTCAATAAAAAAAACAGGAGTCTAAAAAAATAATGGAAAATAATCAACGCCCAGTAATAATAATGCCTGAAGGAACTACAAGGGAAGTAGGAAGCCAAGCAAAAAGCAATAACATAATGGCAGGAAAAATATTAGCAGATGTATTAAAAACAACTCTTGGACCAAGAGGAATGGATAAAATGCTAGTAAATACAATTGGTGATGTAAAAATAACCAATGACGGATCAACAATATTAAAAGAAATTGAACCAGATCATCCAGCAGCACAGATGATAGTAGATGCATCAAAAGAACAAGAAACAAATGTTGAAGATGGTACCACAACAGTAGTTGTATTAACAGGAGAATTATTAAAACAAGCAGAAAAACTTTTAGATGAAGGAATTTCCACAAGTACCATACTAAAAGGATTCAAAGATGCAACAATAAAAGCAAAAGAAGTATTAAATGACATATCAATAACAGACATAAAAAAAGAAAATCTAGTAAAAATAGCCACAACATCAATGAAAGGAAAAGGACCAAAATACGACATAGAACAAATAGCAGAAAAACTAGTAGAAGAACTACTAAAAGTAGAAAAAGATGGAAACATAAATAAAGATCAAATAAAACTACGAAAAATCCATGGAGAATCAATGGAATCAACCGAAATAACCGAAGGAGTAGTAGTTGACAAAAATGTACTAGAATCTGAAATGCCAAAAGATGTTAAAAATGCAAAAATAGCATTATTACAATATCCTTTAGATGTAAAAGATTTATCAAACAAAGCAAAAATCAAAATAACTGATCCAGAAGAACTCGAAACCTATGTAAAACAAGAAGAAAATTTACAAAAAGAGGAAGTAGACATATTAGCAAATGCAGGAGTTAATGTACTGTTTTGTCAGAAAAAAATTAGTGATATAAGTCAACATTTCCTAACAAAAGCTGGAATTTTATCAGCAAAAAGAGTAAAAAATAAAGATTTAGAAAGATTATCACAAGCAACTGGAGCAGAAATAGTAAACAATATCCATGAATTAACAGAAGATGATCTTGGAACAGCAGGACATGTTTATGAAAAAGAAGTATTTGAAGACACAGAATACATATTCATAGAAGAATGTAAAAACCCCGGAACAATCAGTATAATTGTAAAAGGAACAACAAAAGTTGTAACTGACCAATTAGAACAAGCAATCAATGATGCAATAGGAGCTGTAAGTGCAACACTTAGAAATAAAAAAGCAATACCTGGTGGAGGTGCATCTGATATGGCTATGGCTAAACAAATCAAAGAATATGCTAATACAATAGGTGGAAAAAAACAAATGGCTATTATAGGATTTGCTCAAGCATTAGAAGAATTACCAAAAGCATTAGCACACAATGCAGGATTAAATACAATCGATATAATGGTACAATTAAAAGCAGCACAAACTAAGTCAACTAATATGGGAATTAATGTACTAACTGGAAATGTATCTGATATGCTAGAAGAAAGTATTTTAGAATCAACAGAAGTCAAAGATCATATATTAGATTCTGCTTCAGAAGTAACTGAACAGATATTAAGAATTGATGATGTTTTAGCAGCTCAAAAACAAGCACCTGTAGGTGGAGATGTCGGAAGTCCAATGATGTAAGAATATTAAATTCTTACTATCAACCTTTTTAAATATATATCTACTTTTTTTAATAATATTTTATTTAATAAATTATGAATCAATTTTTTTTTAAAAGTTAACTCTAGTATTATAGTTTTAGATAAAATTTACACTTGAAATGTATGACTTAAATAATTAAAGAATTACTTAATAATTTAATAATTTTAACTAATAAACTATTAAAATACTAAAGATAAAATTAAAATAATAATTTTAAAGGTTATACTTATTAAATTTTAGAAAAAAAAATTATTCTCTTGTCAAATTAAAGATTTCTTATTTTAGTTTCAATAAATACTTAAAACAAAATTTTATCATAGAATTATTTAACCTAAAAAAAATATATAATATAATAATGGAATTGAAAAATAAAAACAAATATTTTAAATCTGCAGTTATTTTCATCCTACTTTTTGGCGTGATAAGTGCATTAGGTGATACTACCTATGAAGGTGGACGAAGCATATATGGAAATTATTTATTATACCTTGGAGCAGATACATTTATTATCGGAATTATAACAGGTTTAGGTGAATTTTTAGGTTATGGTCTTAGATTACTATCTGGATATATAGTTGATAAAACACAAAATAGTTGGATTGTTACAATTATTGGTTATGTTATGGTTGCATCAGTTCCACTTCTAGCTTTTACAAATAGTTGGGAAACAGCTGGAATTTTCATCAATCTAGAAAGAATTGGTAAAGCTATTAGAAGTCCTGGGAAAGATACATTAATATCACATGCAAGTAAACATTTAGGTTCAGGATTTAGTTTTGGAATAAGTGAAGCAATGGATCAAGTTGGAGCAGTTGTAGGTCCATTAATATTTACAATAGTACTAATGACAATAGGTTCATACAAAACAGGATTTAATATATTATGGATTCCAACAATACTACTTATAATCCTTGTTTTTTATACTAGAAGCAGATTTCCTAAACCTGAACAAATGGAAACAAAAAAATTTGAAAGTACAACATATATAACTTCTGTTAAAAATTCAAAATTCATATATTATATGTTATTTATATTCTTTTCAGTTTTTGGTTTTATAACATTTCCAATATTATCCTATTATTTTTTAGCTTCAAATATAATGAGTGCTTCATTTGTACCTACATTATATGCAATAGCTATGGAAATTGATGGAATATTTGCAATTATTATTGGTAAAATATATGATAAAAAAGGAAACATAATATTATACCTTATACCTCTTTTAACAATTTTAATGATTTTAATTGTATTTAAAGCTAATTTTCTTTTAGCTATTATATCTATGATAATTTGGGGTTGCATTATGAGTATTCATGAAACTATTTTAAAAGCAAATATTGCAGACATGGTTTCAAAATCATCACGTGGTAAAGCATATGGAATATTTAATACAATTTATGGTTTTGCATTTCTTACATGAAGTGTAGTTATAGGTTTTTTATATACTATTTCAATTAATTATATTATTCCAATAATTTTAATTGTTGAATTAATTTCAATAGTTATGTTATATAAATCAAAAATAGTTTAAGTAGTAACTAGTTACATGTCATACAATATTCTTTTATGACATAAACTATAATTAAAAGTATAAACCGTTCTCTTTAAACTATTACATTAAAATTTCCTTTTTTTTAATAAAATTATAATATTTTCACAAAATCATAATACAATAAAATAGATATTTATAATATTTATTAATTAGATAAAATTTAAAACACTCCCCAAATCAACTATTAATGCAATAATAAAATATATATCCTAACTAAAACAATATATTATTATATATAAAAATTTAGAGTTGTATTAAAAAATAACTACTAATTTTCAATGATAAAAGTATAAAAAGAGATAAATACTAAACTTAAACAGTATTATTTATTCTGAAAAACTTTAAAATTCAAAACAAAGGAGGGAACAATATGGCAAAAGTAAAAGGAACAAATAAAAGAACAAGAGCTAAAATAAGCCACTCTAAAAGAGGAAACCAACACGGAAGAGGAGTAAGACAAAGAAAATACAGAGGATAATTACATCCCCCTAATTACTTCTTAAATTTTAAACCCCTATTTAAAACTTTTTTTTATTCATAATTGTTCAATATTATATAATTTTGGCCAGTGACATAATTTATCACGAGAATAACCTGTAGCTACATTATAAATCTTAACATTATCTTGAAAATCACCCTTATAACCAAAACGCATACTATTTAAACCAACAAGAATAAGAATTGATTTAGCACGAGTATATGCAACAAAATATCGTCTAATTAAATCATTAAATGCAAGATCAACACTATTAAAAGTATCATCAAATGGTATAGGAGAATATTTTCTTAATTCACTTTCTAATTGATAAGATTTACCCCCAGATTTAGGAAATCTTTTAAAAGCATTAGAACTATTATTATTTTCAATATCAGATCCAACATCCACTATTACAACATCAAATTCTAATCCTTTTGCTTGATGAATACTCATAACATTCAAAATATTCTTTAAGTCCGGTTTAAATAAACTATCATCAACATCAATAGCACCAGTAGCTATTGGAATTAAAATGTTCCAAAAGATAATTTCAGGAGTTATACCATCACTTTCTATTGATAAATATTTTATTGTTTGTTCCACAGTTTGCTCAATAATTTCAATAAATATCCTATTTTCAATAGTTTCTTGTAGTTTACTTGTTTTTCCAATTATTTCATTTAATAAAGTCTTAATATTAATATTATTAGGATCTTTTATTTGTATTGATAATTTTTCTATTTTATTATATTCTTTAGCTATTTTTCTCCAATGTTTTAATGTTTTAGTTGTTTTTAATGGAATATCTTCCAAATTTTTTCCAATTACTTCTTCTGGATCTATAATTTCTTGTATTAATCCACAAATAACAGATACCACATGTGTTTGTTCTATATTTTGTCCTCTAGGATTATAAACTTCTATATTTTCTTGTTTTAATTTTTCCCTTAAATAATAAGGCAATCTTTTTTTACTGAAATGAGTTATTTCTCTTGGTGAATTCATTAATAAAGCTATTTTAGGATTTTTTTTGGCAACAGAAATATTATGACCATTAGATAAATAAGATTCATGTTTAATTAATGTTGTGATTAATGTTGTTAAATCTATTGATAATTTTTCAATATCATCCCTAAATAAACCCAATACGGGTAATCCTTGTCTTGTATTTTCTGATATTGTTATTTCTGGTTTATCATTTGTTCTTGACTCTTGATATTTTTCATCCAATGTTATAAATTCATTTGCAAATTCAATAATATTTTTTGTTGATCTATAATTTTTTTGTAAATATATTATTTTCGGTATTATTTGTAACTGTTCTTCTATTCGTTTACTATAATCCACGAATAAATTTATTGTAGCTCCTCTAAAACGATACAATGATTGATCATCATCCCCTACAACAGTTATATTTCCTTTATTTCTAAAAGTTCGTTTTGCTATCTGGAAATATATTTGTTCTTGTAAAAGATTACTATCTTGGTATTCATCAATTAATAATATCTTAATATCTTTTAATTTTGTATCATCTTTTAAATATTCTAATAATTTATTTTCTAATAGTGTAAAATCATATGTTCCATGTAAATCTAATTGTTTATTATATTCTTCTATTGCTTCCAATATATTTTCTTGACCATATGTTAAATCACTTTTTAATTTTTCTTTATCAACCATATCATAATATAATCGATCTTTGATTTCTAATAGGGAATTATTAATTTCTGTAGTATTTATACCATATTGTTGTTGTCTTATTTTTTTAAGATATTGTTTTAATTTTTTATTTTTATTTAATTGTTTTTTTAAGGTTATTGTTTGCATCATTACAGCAGAAGATGTAAAATTATCTATTATATTTATTTCTTCTTTATTTTCTGTTGTTAATATATCTTCGGCTATACTATCTATTGTTCCTATGGTAATATTTTTAAAGTCAATATTTGAAGATTTTAATTCTTTTTGTATTAATTCTCCCCATTTTTGAGTTTTTTCTTGTAATTCTTTTGCTACTTTTTTTGTAAATGTGGTTACTAATATTTCTTCAGGTTTTATGTTGTCTATGAAAATATATTTTAGTATTTTTAGAATAATTACTGTTGTTTTACCACTTCCAGGTCCTGCTATGATATATTGATTTTCATCAGGTGCTGCTGTTATTGCTTGTTTTTGTGATGGATTATTATTAATATCCCTATTAATTGTATTTTTTATTGATTTTAAGTATTGATCTATCATCATTTTATTTCTTGTTTTATTTGTTCATCAAATTGTTCAAATTGTTTTGATAATCCTCTAAAGTAAGGTATAAAAGTTCTATGTATTATTAATCTATCTGGATTAATATTATCTTCTTTTAATTGTTTTTTCATATTTTTAAAGTTTTCTCTTATTTGATTATGTGTTGGTGTATCTGGGTATTCTCCTAAGAATATTCCATCAGCTCCATGAGTTAATGCATGTTTTACATGTTGATATTTTACTCTATTTATATATGGAACATGTATAATTCTTATTGATGACGGACAAGATATCCTATTTACACCAATGTTATCTGCTGAAATATTTCCAATATCATCTAGAAATGCTATTATTATTTTTTCATCTGGTTTTTTATCTTTTAATATACCTTCTATTTTAGCTTCTAATTTTTCATCACTTTGTCCTCTAATACTTATTGCTTGTTCAGGACAAGAGATCATACAAGCACCGCATCCTGTACATGATAATGGATCCACATATATTGTGTTGTGTTCTTTATTTATTGCATTGTATTTACATTGTTCTACACATATTAAACACATTGAACATTTTTTCTGGTTTGTATTTGCTATGAATGGTTCTACTTCTAATCCACCATTTAATCTTTCTGCTATTTTTGATGATACTGCATTTGCTTGAATTACACTTTCTGTTATATCTTTTGGTCCTTGTGCTGTTCCACACACAAATATTCCCTGTATATCAGTTGTTACTGGTTTTATTTTTGGATGTTTTTCTTTAATAAATTTATCTTCAGTTAATGATACCCCTAATGTTTTTGCTAATCTTACTGTTCCTGAAGAAGGTTCTATTGCTGCTGATAAAACCACCATATTTGTTTCTATTTCTTTCCTTTCTGATGTTAATGTATCTTCTACACGTACTATTAAATGTCCATCTTTTTTTGTTATTTCTCCTGGACGACCTCTTATTAATTTTATTCCTTGTGTTTGTCCATATTTATAGTATTTTTCATACATACCTGGAGTTCTTATATCCGTGTAACATATTATTACTTCTGTATTTGGATAATGTTGTTTTATTAAGTTTGCTGATTTAATTGCAACCATACAACATATTTTAGAACAATATTTATGACCATATGGTTTATCATCACGAGAACCTACACATTGAACCATAACTATTCTTTTTGGAATTTTTCCTGTTGATGGTGTTAATAATTTCCCATATGTTGGTCCATTTACCCCCATTATTCTTGCTAGTTCCATTTGTGTTATTACATCTTCATATTTTTCATGACCATATTCTGGTCTTTTCTTAGTATCAAATCTTTTGTGTCCTGTTGCAATTACAATTGACCCTACATTTAAGGATATCATATCTCTATATGCATTTAAATTTATTGCATTAGTTTGACAAGTTTCTTCACATTTTCCACATTTTATACAATGTTCTTCATCAATTGTATATGTATTAGGGACTGCTTGAGGAAATGGTTTATAAATAGCTTTTCGTTGTATTAGTCCTTCATTCCACATGTCAGGTGCTGATATTGGACATACCTCACTACATCTTCCACAACTTGTACATTTATCTTCATCTACATATACAGCATGTTTCTTAAGTATAACATTAAAATTACCTGATCGTTTTTTTGAACTTTCCACCACAGTATTTGTTAGGATAGTGATATTTTTATTTTCTACTGCTTCATTAACTAAAGGATTTAATAAGCACATTGCACAGTCTTCAGTAAGTTTTGCTGGTGAAAAAACTTTACCAACTTGAACCATACTTCCTCCAATAGTTGGTTTTTCTTCAACCAAAGTAGTTTTAATTCCTTGTTTAGCAAGAGATAATGCAGTAGTAATACCAGAAATACCTGCACCAACTACTAAAGCACTATGCCTTACTTTTCCAAGAATAGAATCTAATGGTTCACTATATTGAACAGATTCAACACCAGATCTTATTAAAGATAATGCCTTATTAGTAGCTTTATCAGGATCATTTTCAACCCAAGAACATTGTTCACGAATATTAGGCATTTCAAACAAATATGGATTTAATGGTTTAACATATTGTTTAAAAGTATCACCATGAGTAACAGATGAACAAGCAGCTATCACTACACGATCAAGATTTTCAGTAATAATTTTCTCTTTAATAATCTTTCCACCTTCAATAGAACAAAGATTTTCATAATGAGTGACAACTTGAATTTTTTCATCTTCCATTAAAATAGTTTCTATCTTTTCAATATCTACTTTATCTGATATATTTCCCCCACATTGACATAAAAATACTCCAATACGAGTTACATCTTCTTTATTATCCATTATAATATAAACCTCCTTTTAATTTATCTTTAATTTTTTAAGTAATGGCTCAACAGATACTGAATGTGTTTGAATACCCATTACTTTATAAGGATCAGCACCCATATACAAAGCAATTAACTGAGACATATTAAGATGAACAAAATTATAATCATGCCCAGTACGTTTACTAATAATATTTTGATAACGATCAAATTGTACATGACAATTAGGACACATATGAACTAATAAATCAACATCATTTTCATACAAACTTTCAAATTTATCTTCAGTAACATCAAGAGATAACTCTTTATTAGCATAACGTTGCCTAAATCCAGATCCACAAGTCATTCTTTTATGATCATAATAACCAATAGTAGAAGCATTCATTGCAGAACAAACATCATCAAGAAGCATCGGATTTCTAACACCACAAAGTGTATCATCATAATGAACTTTACAATAGTGACACCCATGATGAGTAGCAATAGTTAAGTTTGATAAATCCACACAACCAAATTCAGAAAGTTTTTCTCTGTTATTAAAGAAAACTTCTACAGTATGTGTAATATTATTAATAGGATCAATATCATCCTTAGTATATACAAGATCTTCTAAACCATTACTAATAAAACTTTCATTCACTTGATTTCTTACATCCTCTTTTTCATTTAACATTATAGCAGCATTTTTTAAAATAGCATAACAAGTAGAACACATTGGAACAAATTGTTTATGACCATTTTTAATAGCATGATGAAAATTTCTAGCAGCTAAAGCAACAGTAGACAATTCATCAAAAATATCATAATAATGACCAAGACCAGTACAACAGGATTGATTACGATCTACAACATATTCAATACCTAATTTATCAAAGACAAACTTTGTAGAACTTTCAATACCAGGATATTCTGTACTAACAAGACAACTTCTAAACAATGTAATATCCTTACTTGGAATAAATTTATTCATCATAACCCTCCTTTATTTTTCATCTTTTAATTTTTTAATATTATCAACACGTTTAGTAAATCCAATAGCATTAAGAACTTTACTTATTTCATTTGTAGCCTCAGGCAATAAAAAACGACTTTCTAAATCTAAATCATCACGAATTTCATCAAGATTATGACAAAGATCATCCCATTGATTACCATAATCATCAGATAATGTTTCACAATATTCTTTAGGAATAACACCCAATCCAGTACTAATATAACTATCAGCAAAACTAATAAATGAAACAATTTTTTCTTTACCTTCTTTTGTTTCAATAGCTTTTTGACGTAGAATTTGATTTATTTCACAAGCACTATTTCCTACAGGACAAATACTATGACAATTATAACAATAAAAACAATTCCATATAAAATCATCAGTAAGTATTGTTTGATCATTATCCAATACTCGTTTAATCATAACACGTGGATCATACTCAGAATTTCTAGCTGCAGGACATGTTGATGCACACATCCCACATTGAACACATCTTAATAAACCAAGATCAGGTGAAGCTTTAATATCATCTAAAATTTCATCACATAAAAGTTTATTATCTTCTAAATCATCTATTGAATATTTCTTAACCTCTTTCATGTAAAAAACCTTTTATTCTCCTTTTAATTTAAATATAATTAATATCAATTGTATTTTATTCTTGTTTTCTTTTAAATATTATATCATTAATAAATTATGTAGTGTAATTAATATATAATAATCTATAATTTAACACTGTTAATATTTATTGTAGTTACTAACATAATACTATAAACCATCCACAAAAAAAAGTTTACTTCAAAATTAAGAAATTTATACCAATTAATAAAATTGAAAATCCAACAAAAATCCAAATTCTTAAATGAATAGTTACTTAAAAATAGAAAAAAAATAATTTAAAAGGAAAGAATAAATTTTTCTTATATTCTCTTATATTATTGTGAGTGTACTGTTTGTTCTTGTTTCTTGGTTGTTTCGTGTTTCTCCGTACATGATTG
>JAUNXU010000062.1 GCA_030539615.1 Methanobacteriaceae archaeon
TTTTCAACAATTTCTTCTTTAACAGGTTCTTCAACAACCTCTTTAACTATAGGATCATTTGTTACTTTTCCTTGAGCCATTATTGGTATTTGTTCTAATTGTTCTGTTGATTCAGATTCATTAACTTCTTCTTTAACAGGCTCTTCTTCAGTTTCTTTAACTACTGTTGATGTTTCTTTTATTGGAATTTTTCCTTCCATTGCTGTTTTTTCTTTAACAGTTTCTTCAACAACCTCTTCTTTAACAACCTCTTTTTCAACAGCAGTTTTTTTATTTTCAGATTTTACTTTTTGAAATTTTTCTAGTATTTTATTTGCTTCTATATCCTCTTCAGGTTTATTCATTTCATCTGCTAATGGATCTTCCCAAATAATATCTTTATCAAATTCATTATTTTCTTCTTCAACATCTAAATCTAATAATGAGTCTTCAAGTTTCTCTTTTGGTTCAGGTTCTACTTTTTCTTGAGTTACTTTTGGAGCTTCTTCTTGAGTTGTTGGAGTTCCACAATTAAAACAGAATTTATCTTCATCTTTTAATTTAGCCCCACATTTTCTACAAAACATTTTCTTTTTTCATTCCTTTATCTTTTTTTTATTTAAATTATTATAGTGATATTAATATTTTTTATATTATACTGTTACTTATTATTTTATTTTTATTTAATATTATAAATATTGTTAATTATTCTTATGATTTAATTTTTATCCTATAACTCTTATTTTTTTTATTAATATTTTTGGTGTTATGTATGATGATAATTGTCTCGTAGTTTTAGTTGCTTTAGTTGTTGTTTTCATTATATCAAATATATTTCCAGATATCATTGCTTTTTTTATAGGATATGTTCTTTCACCATTTTCTATTTTAAATGCATTACTTACTTCTACTGAAAAGTCTCCAGTTATAGGATTTGCAGTATGTGCTCCTATTACATTATTAACTATTAATCCTTCAGATATACTATTAATTGGTGTTGTTTCTTTAAAATTTAATTGTAGATTTGTAAATCCTAATGATGGAGTTGAAGTATATGAATTTCTTACTGCATTTGCTGTTGAAATTTTATTTTCTTTTTTTGCATGATATGTGTCATATATAAAATTTTTTAATACACCATCTTTTATTAATACAGTTTTTTGTGAAGGTATTCCTTCATCATCAGATACTGATGTTTTAAGAGCATTTGGCATTGTTCCATCATCATATAATGTGAATTCTTCTGTTGTTACTTGTTGATTTTCCTTATCTTTAAATATTGATCTTTGTCTTTGCTTATTTTCACTTGTTAATGCAGCCATAAATGTTCCAAGTAATGATGCAGATGCTTCATAATCAAGTATCACTGGTAAATCTTGTGTTTCTATTTTTTTTGGTGATCTTGAATCTAATGCTAATTTACATGTATTTTCAGCTATTTTAAATGGATTAATATTTTTTAATGCAATTTGTGTATCATAATGATATGCATTTGATATTGTTTCATTATCTGGTGTGTTTACCTCTATTGATGCTGAACATCTTGTTTGTTTTTCTTCTATGGATATATTATTTGTGTTTAATATAAGTTTATGAGAATTTAGTGATGCAAATCCTCCTGCTGTTGGATTACATTTTTGTTCTTTTGTAGTGTCTATTAATATTTTTGTTAGATCTATTATTTCTTCAAGATCTGTTTCTCTTGTTTTTTGGTCATTTTGATTTTTTATTATTGGATATTCTGTTGTTTTTTCAGGTAAACAATTATTTTCATCTTTTGTATTTAATTTTGCATTTTTTATTGCTTGATTTATTGTATTTTCAACATTTTTTATTTGTGTTGTATATGCATATCCTTGTTTTTGATCTTTTATTACTCTTATACCTATACCTAATATTTTTTGTTCTTCTGCATAGTTTATTTCATCATTTTGTATATTTACATCTAAAGTTTCTGCTTGTTCTATGTATATTTCAGCATGATCTGTTTTTTTATTTAATTGTTCTAGTGTATTATCAGCTAATTCCATCATTTGCATTTTATTATCCCCTTGAATTTATTTTTTCATTTTTGAGTATCTATATGCAATATTACATGTTCCTTCTTTACTTACCATGCATGCTCCTACTGGATGAAGTGGTGAACATTCTTTTTTAAAGAGTTTACAATTTTCAGGTCTTGCTATTCCCCTTAGTATAGGTCCACAGATACATCCTTGTGGTACATTTTCTGAGTCAGGTATTTCTATATCATATTTTTCTCTTGCATTGTACTGTTTGAATTCAGGTTTTATTTCATATACTGAATTTGGTATTTCTGGAAATCCTCTCCATTCTCTACTTTTTACATAAAATGTTTTTTCCATTGCTTCTTGTGCTTTTATGTTTCCTTCTTCTCTTACTGCTCTTTTATATTCATTTTGTATTTTTGGTGTTCCATTTTTAGCCTGTTTTAATATAAGATAAATTGATAACAATATATCTAATGGATTAAATCCTGCTACTGATTGAGGTATATTATATTGTGTTGATAAATATTCAAATGGTTTTGTTCCTATTATTGTACAAACATGTCCTGGTTCTATTAATGCATTTAAATTTACATCATCAGAATGTATAAGGAAATCTAATGCTGGTGGAATTAATCTGTGACAGGATAATACTGCAAAATTATCAGGAGGTGATGATAATAGTTCTGATGCTGTTGTTGGTGCTGTTGTTTCAAATCCTGCAGCCATAAATACCACATCATTATCTATTTCTTTTGCCATTTCTACTGCATTATTTATTCCATAAACAATTCTTACATCAGCACCTTCTGCTTTTACATCAGATAATGATTTTTTTGTTCCAGGTACTCTTATCATATCTCCAAATGTGGCTATTGTTACTCCTTGTTCTGCTAATGCTACACATTCATCTACTTCTCTTGCAGGTACACAACATACAGGACATCCTGGTCCTGCTACTATTTGTACTTCAGGAGGTAATAATGTTCTTATTCCATGTTGCATTATTGTATGTTCATGTGATCCACATACATGCATTATTTTTATTGGTTGTGCTAGTTCATTTATTTTTTTTATTATGTCTTTTGTTAAATTTTTCATTTATATTTGCCCTCATTTTATTATAATTAATATATTGAAGAATTAAAATCATAACATGTGTTAAATATTTTATATTAGTATATATA
This sequence comes from Methanobacteriaceae archaeon, assembly GCA_030539615.1. Lineage (GTDB taxonomy): Archaea > Methanobacteriota > Methanobacteria > Methanobacteriales > Methanobacteriaceae > Methanosphaera. Next base: position 3,176 of record JAUNXU010000062.1, read on the forward strand.
TTATTAATAATGTAAAAAGTTTTTATTTTTATAATATTAATCATGTGAAAATATTATATAAAATAGTTAGTTTCTTTTTGGAGGAAAATGATTATAATGTTAGTTAGTGTTATTGGATTGGGTGTTGAGGGACAAAAAGCTGTTAAAAGTTTAATGGAACATAATTATGATATATATGCTTCAGATTTTAATAAGAATATTAATCTTGAATTAATATCTAACCTTCCTAAAACTAAAAATAAACTTGAAATTGAAACTGGAAGTCATAATTTAGATAAAATTTTAGATTCAAATATGGTTGCAGTAAGTCCTAGTCTTTTTAATAAATCTATTTCAAAGCAAGTTATTGAAAATGGTAATTTTATATCAAATATTTTAACTAAACACAAAACAATTCCAACAATTGCTGTAACAGGAACTAATGGAAAAACTACTACTAGTCGTATGATACATTATATTCTTAAAGAAAATGGATATAATGTACTTATAGGTGGTAATGGTGGTGGTGGATTTGAAGGATATTACGATTTATTATTAAAAGCTAATGAAGATAAAAATTATGATTACCTTATTGTAGAAGTATGTGATATGACTTTAGATTTTTGTAAATATGTTTTTGATATAGATATTTGTGTTGTTACAAATATTGGTTATGACCATATGGATATTCACAGAAGTATTAAAGAATATACTAATGAAGTAGCTAATTTTATTGAGAATAAAACAGCCATATTAAATTCTGAAGATGAAAATACTAAAAACTTAGAAGATACACCTTCTGAATTATTATTATTTAAAAAGTATAAACATCATCTTAATCTATTTGGATCATTTAATGAAAGTAATGCAGCTGCTGCTTCTACAGTTTGTAAATATTTAAATATTCCTGAAAAAAATATTATTAAATCATTATCAACTTTTAGACCTGTTAAAGGTAGAATAAGAAGATTTAGTATAAAAAGATCAAATATTGTAATCGGAAAAACTGATAATAGAGATGCTATAGAAGCTGTATTATCAGAAGAATATTTTGAAACAGCACTAATTGGAACTGCTAGAAAAAATGAAACATACAGATATCAAATATTAGATAGTGTTAAAAAACATGACCCTGAAACAGTTGTTTTGTTTCCAGGGCTTGATGATATAACACAAGAATATAAAGATTATTTAGATAATCTAGGATATGCTAATGATTTATTTATTATAAAAGATAAAGAGTATTTAATAAATTTCATAAAAAACCATATAACTCAAAATAAAAATATTTTTATAGGTGGTAATGGACAAGAAAAGATTACTGAAATCAATCAAATATTAATAGATCAATACAAAGAAGACATAAAATAAACAATAGATTATTATTAAAAATAATCCAATAAAAATATAAATTTATTAAATATTTATTAATTCTTCAATTGATAAATAAATACTTTTTTTAGTCTTTTCATTTAACAATTTGGATTTTTGTCACAATTCAATTTATTAAAAGAATAATAAAATTCAATTAGATAGGATAATATAAATAATAGAATCAATAGAAAAATTATATAATATAAAAGAGTGAAAAAAGAGTTAAAATGACTAATTCAAAATTTAAACTTCATCATCTAGTTTTAATATTAATAGCAATATTAATAGTAACCATGCCTTTAGGCTATGGATTATCAGAAATAATACAACCAAAAAATTCAGAATCAGCTACAGTATCAGTAGGGTCAACAGTAACAGCTGGAATGAAAATAATAGACAGTGAACACTTACCAAAAATCCCAATAACATTTCATCCAGAATATATCATAAATCCAATAATGCAATTAGATATACTAAGCGTATTTACAACCATAACAACAGGAACAGTACCTCAAGATGTAGTTGCTGGAGATAACAGTTTAATAAACATAAATGGAACTGTAAATTCTAAACTAGATGGACCAGGAGTACTAAGAGAAACACAAGATGGTAAATTAAAAGTAGAACAACCAAATAAAATTATATGGGCATATAAAATGCCATACACAATAGGTGTAAAAGAGGGTGATCAATTAAAAATAGTTGAAAATAATCAAACAACAAAAACAATATCATCATCAGATATAAATAATGATACAATAAAATCAGATTTTACAACAGCTTCAGCTGTACAAACTTGGTTTAAAACTGCAAAAAATGGTGAAAATTTCACATTAGATTATAGTTTAGGAAAATTTAATGATAATCGATCAGAAGTATATGGGAAAGATAAAATAACAGAATTATTTGGATCAGGTACTTATGATTATATGAGAAACTTCACATCTTATGCACCAGTATTAATCTATGAACATAATGCAACTGAAACTGAAATAAGTAATGCAACAAGTGTAGTAAAAGATTTAGCAGGATATCCAACACAAATAAGAGCTGCTAATGCTAAAGCATTTGCAGATGGTTGGAATGGTACAATAATTCCACCTAAAATGGGAGCACATGGAAAAAGTAATGTAACATTCATCTCCATACCCGAAGCAGGTGCTGAAAGTGGAACTGCATCACATGGAGTATGTCCAGCAGGAAGATCATTGAGAGCTGCTGTAACTAGTTTAGGTTATAGTTTACCTGTAGGAATGGCACAAACAGGAGATGACGATGCAATATTATTTGATTATCATGCAACAACAGAAGTTCTTGTAAAAAATGATGGAGATTATCCAATAAAAATAATAATGTGGTCAACAGGAGACGGTGGAGCAACACAAATTCATACAAAGATTATACAATTAAAAGATAACAGCACATATGTAAACAATACAAATTCAACTAATAGTACAAATACAACTTCTTAACTAAATTAACCCCCACTTTTTTTATTATTTCAACCATTAACAAAAAAACTAATTTTAAATAGGATAAAAAAAATGGAAATTACAACAATCATCACAGCAGCAGGAAAAAATACTCGAATGCAAAAAGATTTAAAAGAAAAAAACTTAAAATCTACACACAAATTACTACTAAAAATCAAAAATAAACCTATAATCATACATACAATTGAAGCAGTGCTAAAAAGTAAATCAAACAAATGTATACTTGCATTAGGATATCAACACCAAGAAATAATAAAAACTATTGAAGAATATGATTTAATAAATAAACTTGAAATAAGAATAAATCCATATGATAATTTAAAATTAACTGAAACAATAAATAACACATTAAAGACTAATCCTAATGAATATTATTTATTTACAGCAGGAGATCAACCTACAATAACAACAAATACTATAAATAAACTTATTAAAGTATTAGAAAATTCAAAAAATCCAAAAACTACTGTAAGTATACTAGCAAGATTAAAAACAGGCAAATTAAAAACTGCAAAAGGATTAGGAATGCCTTTAGCCTGTTATGGTAATTTATTATATAAATATACAAAAAATTATAAAGGAAATTTAAATCCATTATTATTAGAAATGATTAATAACAATATTAATTTTTACGGTATAAAATCAGAAAATGAATTAGAACTAATTAATATAAATCATTATAATGAATATCTTTATGTAAAAAAAGAAAAAGAAGAAATAAATAAATTATAATGAATCTAAAGAGTTAACAACACATCCTAAATTTTCACCAGTTAAACTAATAATTAATTCATCATCAGTTATACCACCAAAACTTCTTGAACCATGACAACCTAAAGTAAGATTTGGTTCTTTATCAAGATAAACTCGTGCAAATGCATCTGCACATACTGATTGAACTCCTGCAAAATCAGCAAAGAATCTTTTACCAAGTACACGACCTACAGATTGAGCTATTTTCATTGCTTTTGCTGGTTGACATATGAATATAACTACATCTGGTTGAAATTTTGCATCTTCTAATGGTGCATAACCCATAGCAACTACATCTTCACAAATAGTTGGTATTTGGTCAACTGCATGTTTTGCAGACCCTCTTGATGCAAATAATTTACCAGCAAAATAGTGTTCACCAGTAGCAACTCTAGGTGGTAACTCATTAAATCCTAAAGCAGCAGCTCCTGTTTTACAAGCTTCTTCTTCAGATGTTGCATAGAAAGATTCACCTTGAGATGCTTTGTAAACCATTTCACAATGTCTAAATTTCCCATCAATTTTTGTTAATGTTTCTTTTGCTTCATCTTCTTTTAAAAATAATTTTACTGCAACAGGACTATTTTCTAATCCTAATTTTTCTTTTAATTTATCAGATGTTGTTTTAAATTCATCTATATTGCAAGGACTCATAAATTTTTATACCTCATTTTTTAATTAATTATGAATAATAATTTATAATATATTTTTTATTCATATTATAATTTTAATAGAAAACTTTTTAAAAAAAAAGAAAAATAAATTAAAAGTTATGTATTGCATCAGTTAATTCTTTAATTTTATTATAAGTATCTTCTGTCTCTTCTACAACAGTTCCAGTAATTACTATATCAGCACCAGCATTTATTACCTCTTTAGCATCTGTTTCTGTTTTTATTCCACCACCAACAATTACAATCATATTAGTTAATTTTTTTACTTTAGCTATCATTTCTAATGGAATATGTGATGATGCTCCAGATCCAGCTTCTAAATAAATTACTCTCATACCTAAATGTTGAGCTGCAAGAGAATATGCTAATGCTATATCAGGTTTATTTCTAGGTACAGGTTTTGCATCACCTATCCACCCAACAGTTCCCCCTGGTTCTACTATTAAATAACCCATAGGAATAGTTTCAATTTGCATTTTCATTAATGTAGGTACAGCTAATGCTTGTGCCCCTATAATCCAATAAGGATTTGTTGAATTTAATAAACTCATAAATAATAATGCATCAGCATGTTTTGTTATCCCTGTAACATTTCCTGGAAATAGAATTACAGGTAATTTTATAGATTTTTTTATTTCTTCAGCAGTAACATCCAATATTTCAGGATCAGTTATTGAACCACCGATCATAATACCGTCAGATCCTGCTTTTTCAGCCTCTTTAGCCATTATTGCTGCTTCTTCAGGCGTTTGTTCATCAGGATCAAGTAATGTTAAATGTAATTTATGTTGTTTTAAAGTACTGTTTAAATATTCTTCCACATTCATATTCAATTATACTCCTCTTTTTTTATTAAGTGTAATTGTTTAGTTTTGAATTAATATAAATTATATTTTAAATAAATTTTATAATATTTTTTTTAATATTAATATATTTGTTTTAATAATATTTTAAAATTAGAGTTTATTTAATTAAAGTTTTAGGTGGTGAAATAATTTAAAGAAATTTTATTTAAAAAATAAGATTTTAAGATAAATTTAGTTTATTAAAAACTAAATAATCAAATCTAATTTAACCTCTTGGTTCTTTTGCTTTATATCTTAATCCTTTGTATCCACATTTTCTACAAGTTTTTGCAGTTGATGGATTTCTTGCATTACATTTTAAACAGATTTTTATGTTAAACATTCTATTTTCTGCTTCTTCAAATTTTGCCATGATTTATGAACCTCCTAAAAATTCATTTTGTATTTTGATTATTTCAGTGCTTGTTTTTGCTTCTGAATATGCTTCTAATAATTTCTCATTAAGTGTTATGAAATGTGGTCCCCATTTGAATATGCCCATTAAGTCTTGTGCTTCTTTTTTAAATCCGATTATATATAAGCTTGCTGCTAAAGCTTCTGCTGTTGAAAGTATACATGGTTTTCCATAGTTAACAGGATTTGCTGCTACGAGAAACGGTAATAATCTGTGATTTTTTTTGCTTTTAAAGTTAAAAGATGACTTTTTAAGTTTTTTCCATGAACAGTCCAATGCGGATATACCGTATTTTTCTATTCTTTCCCGATCTGAAGGTGATATTGATTTATCTGCTTCAGCATCCAACAATATTGCATTATATGGCAATTTTCTAATATTTTTTACAATATTTACCTTATTTTGTCGTTCTAATTTTATAGAAGTACATCTTCTTGGATCACATTCTTGTGAATGATAGATTACTATTTTCATTATAATTAAACTTTTTTTTAATATTTATTTTTAATGAGTATTTTTAGTCTATTATTAGTCTTAATATAATCTATCTTTTTTTATAAATAAAAATGTTTCTATTATTTTTATTTTAAGAAATCATATTTTCACACATCCTAAATAAAATAACATAATTTATAATATTATTATACATATAAATATTTAATAAATAATATTATTTTAAAAAAAAAATAATATAGGTGTGATAATTAATGTTTGAAATTTTATTTAATTCCATAGGTAAAATAGTCCTTTTTATCTTAAGCATATTAATTATCATAATGATCATAACACTTATTTTAGGTAGGCATCTTCTAAAAAATGGAAAAATTATATTTCCAAATATCTTATTATTTACATTAGATATTTCATATGGTTTACTTAAAAGAATCTGTGAATTAGTAAATATTGATTCAACATTTTTAGATAACATAGGAATAGATTTACAAAATAATATTAATAAAGAAAAATTTAAACACATAAATCCAGAAGACATTATTTTAGTTTTACCACACTGCCTTAGAGGAATGAATTGTCCAGCCACACTTGGAACATCAGGTTTAGAATGTATTAAGTGTAATAAATGCGATATTGGTAAAATCAAAGAAGTAGCAGATAAAAAAAATATGAAACTGTTTATAACACCAGGTTCTTCATTTATTAAAAACATTGTAAAAAATACTGAATTTAAAGGTGTTATCGGTGTTGCATGTCCACACGATTTAAATGCAGCCATGACAAATCTTTCTACATACACATGTCAAGGAGTTTATTTATTAAAAGAAGGATGTATTAATACAAGAGTAAATGTTAACGAAGTTATAGACCTTATGAATATTGCAGGTACTTCAAATAAACCAAAAAAATAAATTCAATTTACAAAAAAGTTTTAAAATTAATAATTATCCATCATAATAAATAACCCCCTTTAATTAATAAATAACTAAAGAGTTATAGGATATAAAAAAAATAATATTCCTGAAACAAGGCTTAAAAATATTATGAAAATAAACAATTTCATAGAGATATAAAAATGTCAGAAAATAAAATACTCCAAAATACTCCTAAGTTAAGATTTAAAGAATTCATAAAACAAGACCTTCCTATTGTGGGGGGGGGAATTTAAGAAATTATCTTTCT
>JAUNXU010000135.1 GCA_030539615.1 Methanobacteriaceae archaeon
AATATATTAATTATTTTTTTATCAATAAAATAAATAATTTTTAAAAACATTTATATAGTAAAAAAATTAAATATACAATTAACAAAAAAAACACTATAAAATTTAAATAAAATATAAGAATAGGAGATTAAATATGAAAAGTAATAAAGAAATAAACGAATTATTGATAAAGTTCAAAGAATTTAAAGATGGAAAAGAATTAGATTATCAGATAAACCTGCTTGAAAAAACTCTAAAAAAAATAGATGAACATTATTACTTAAAAGAACTAGAATCACCAGAAATAATATTAATAGAACATCAAAAACCAGAAAAATTAAAAGAACAATTAGAAAAAACAGAAACAAAAAACATATTAGATTTAATATTACCTGTAGAAACAGTACAAACAAATACAAATCATATCACTACAAAAATATTATCCAAAATAAAACATAAAACTAAAATATTAGATACATTTGATATAACTTGTTCTATAATAGGCTACAGTACATATTATACAACCAACGAATTAGAAACCATAATAAGTCAACGATTAAAAGAAAGTTTACACATAGAAAAATCAATAATTAATCCTGTTTGGAATATAAAAATTATAACAATAGGACCTATAACAGCTATAAATATTAGACATACAAGAAAAAAAGAAACAGAAGATTATTTATTACAACCAGCATAAAAAAAAATTAATTAAGAAAGGCTATTCTCATAATCATTGAGAATAGTCTTAGCTCTTTTATCATAAGTATGTTCATAAGCAATATTATGGTCTATTTTTCCTATTTTCAAAGCTTCATTAATTTTACTTTCCAATTCAGAAGGATCATCATAATAAACAACAGAAGGTAATACCTCTTCAATAGATTTAACATGATCTGTTACAACTACACTTCCACAAGCAATAGCATCAAAAATTCTATTAGATATAAAACCTTTTTCACGCATATCATCCCAATGATCATTTAGTAAAACTTTAGTTGAAGAATATGCCTTAGACAAATCTTTATTATTAATATGTTCACCTTTAATATAATTTGCATCAATAATATTATCCCACATATCCCCATATACACTTAAATCATGTTGTGTTGGAATTAAATCTTTAAGTATTTTTCTATAAACTAAACGAGAATTACCAACAAATAATAATTCTGTATCATAATTTTCATCATAATTTGGATAAAATCTTTTAGTATCAGTGCATTGTAATAAAACATCAACATCAACCTTTAATAAGGATTTAATCTTATTAACCCAATATAAAGAAGCTATATAAACATGATCAAAAGATTCATACTCATCTAAGGTTATCATATCTGGATGAGATATATTCCACATAATATTATAATGTTGAGTTTTAACATCATACTTTGATAATCCTCTTAAAACAATAACTATATCACTATTACTATCTTTAAAAGTATTCCAATCATCTAATAGTTCTACTTTAGTTAAATAACCATAACAATTTAATGATTTTTGTAAATTAAGAGCAAAATGATAATCACCCCATTTAAATTTATCCTCTTTTTTAGGAACAGGAGTTTTAATTGTAATTTTTTTAGTATTAGCATACCCAATTAATAATTCTTTAATTTTTTTTGCCCTATGTTGATACGTGTGATTATTTAAAACAATCTCTTGTAATTCCTTAATTTTTTCATCTCTTTTTTCAGGACAATCTAAATAAAAATTAACCAATTTATCAAGAGTTTCTTTTGAATCATAAGTTGGTAATTTATCACCAAATAATTCTTTTGGACCTTTTACAC
>JAUNXU010000136.1 GCA_030539615.1 Methanobacteriaceae archaeon
ATTTTACCAAAGTAATGAGCATTTTAAAAGGCAGTAAATGTCTTTTTTTGTAGTAGAAGCTTTCAACTACATTTTATTCCCATAGCAAAGATATTATATTACTTAAGTGAATTTACAATAAATTTGTAACCATTTTACTCCCTATGTATCTGTTCTGCAAAAATGTTGTCAGAAAAGTATCCAAAATATCTCGATCCTCCAAAGAATTTAAAACAAAAAAAGCTAAAACACCGAAAAAACTAACACCACTAAAAAGCTAAAGTATTCTCAAAAAATCTAAAGTATTAAAACTATCTTAAATACCTCAAAGATATAAAGTATTTGGAGTATCTATAGAAATAAAAAATAACTTCAGTACCTTTCTCTTTTTATTTTTCTTTTTAATCATCATAAATAAGCTTAGATTTAAAAATATCTATATTATAAATACTCCTTTTTCTTATAAATAAATTCTTATCTCTTAATTTTTTGCATGCATTGAAATATGAATAAAAAACGTCCTTCACATACTCTTGTGACACAACTCTATTCATTAAAATTTTTGGTACTATTAAATTAAAATATTGCTGCAAGTACTTTGTTGATATTCCTCTATAGCACTCTAAATATTTAGAAATACTTCTGCTCAGCTTTTCTATTACTTCATCATTTGCTAATGTATCTTTTACATCATAATATATTCCAAACTTTTGATATTCGTCTATACTTGTATATCCATTTTGAATTTTTATTAAATCAGGTAATCTATTATTATGCTTTATTGCAATTTTTCTCACCATGTTTGATTTATATGACTTTATATATGTTTTATTGGTTATCTTAGCTCCTACTTCTTCTTTATAATGCTCTTCATTTTCAAATGTCCTTTTGCTAAATCTTGCCTTAAAAATCTTATTAGGTATTAAAATCATTTCATTTTCGCTACTCTTTACTCCAATAATTTCAATCTTATCTGCCTTTAAAAACCTAAACTGCCTGCTTACTCCATTTATATAATTAGGCCTGTTTTTTCTATAATTCCCCTTATTATTTGCTCCAATAGTAATAGCCTCCATATGTACATACCCTTTTAATTTGCGTATACTCTTAATTTTTCCAAGGAAATATAATACCTTATGTCTCCATGAAAATGCTGTATCTAAACTTATTCCAAGTTCAGCTGAACATTTTCTTAATGGTTTCTGTTCAAAAGTCATTTTAATAAAATCATTCCATAACACAATATCCTTCTTAGAATACATTCGCAAGCTATTTGTAACCTTTGAAAATGTATGATTACATTCCTTACATTTATACCTCTGTATCCCATTAAAAGATCCATATTTAATAAAATGCTTTTCCCCACACTTTGGACATTTTGTAATTATGCTTTCAATATACTTCAAACTTGTAAAACTCTGATTTTCCTTATTCTCAGCCATTATAATAACCTCATTTATATAATATCGTATTATAATGATTGCCTTACTGATAGATCTCTAATCATTTTTGCTAAATTACATTTTAAATATTTTTACTAATAAAATAATGACTATTTAATCTTACTTATTTAAATCAGCAACTTAAATTAACATATATAGAACAAGATTTTTTTATCAGCATTATTCAAATTAACATTTCTAAAACAACATTTTTTAATCAGCATTATTTAAATTAACAGTTCTAAAACAACATTTATGCATAACAGATACATATACAATTATTTACTTGTATCTGATTCTTTTAAATGCCTTTTTTAAATTTCTTTTATAAACTCTTG
>JAUNXU010000063.1 GCA_030539615.1 Methanobacteriaceae archaeon
GAATAATTAATAATATTGAAAGATATTTTTTTATTTTTTATAACAAAAATCCTAATATAGTTATATAATCAAAACATGTTTTATTAACTTTATTTTGTTTATTAGTTTATTAATATTAAGATATTAGTTATTTAATTGATAATAAAATTAGATAAATATTAAAATTAGTTACAGAAATAAAAAAAAGTATTAAGAATTTTCATTTAAAGATTTTATGTGTAAAAAAATGAATAAATAATTATTAGTTAAAGGATAAACTTTTTTTAATTTAAAGTAATATAATAAATTAATAAAGATATAATATAATATATTAAATAAATAAAAAAAACAATGACATCTAAAAATTATAAAATTAATCAAAGAATATGGGGTGAATAAATGAAATGGCATATAATAATTATTGCAATTGTACTATTATTAGTTGGCCTATTATTTGTATCTTCATCAAGTTCTTCTGAAATTCAACCATTAGGACGTATTGGTTTTGTTAAAATAGCAAATCCTGATATGTATCCAGGACATGTTCATTCACAATTATTAGGCAAATATGCAGAAGAAAGAGGATCAAAATGTGCAATAGTACTCCATTATTCGGGAAGTTCCAATTATAAAAGTTACCAAGAAGGAAATGTATATATAATTGAAATGGCTTTCATGGATTCTGCAGGAGCACAAGTAAATATTGATTGGAATCAAGTATTAGATTATGGATTAAATGGAATTCCTGATGATAAATGGGATTATAAAGTTAATGGAACCATTTTTGATACATATGATGAAGCATGGGCAGAAGTTATGAGAGAAGCACAAATAAACGGACAAGAAGGTCCAATACCTGTAGGTTGGCATGGAACTGTACGTGAAGGAAATATATTTTTAAATCCAGGATGTGGATTCCCATTATATTATCAAGTTTGTTGTAAACAATTTGGACATATTGGAGGAATATTACATGTTGCAACTGGATCAATATTCCCCTATTTTAATGATCCATATAGATCATTTGAGATTCAACATGCTGATGAATTACAATATTACTACACTAACAATATGTTGAATTATGAATAAAAGATGAAAATCTTTTATTTAAATACTATTTTTTTGGCTTTTTAAAGATACACCTTTTTTTTCATTAAACCATTAAATTTAATACTTTTTGATAAAATTACAAAATTCCTACAAAACCTATTTTTTAAAATCATTCAGAATAATTTTCTTTTCTAATTTTAATAATTAAATCTTTAATCTCTGCTAAAGGCATGTTTGTTTTCATACCAGTAGGCTTAAAATGAGTTCTAGAAATAAAATAACCGTGATCTTTTATAGCATCCATAACATCTTGAAATTTAGGAGAACTTATTTTTAAAACTTTACAAATTTTATGAATATCATAAAATCCTATAGAACCATCAGCTTCATCAAAACATTTTAATAATAATTCATTAATTTCTTCTTTTGTATTTAGTTTAAGATCATCTAAAGACTCAATCATATTTTTAAGAAAATCTTTATCAATAATATTCCCCAACCACATAGGACCTGCTACTTCTAAAGTGTTATCACATATTGGACATTTATCATCCATAAATGGACCATAACCATGATGAGTATTATACTCTAAACAATGAGAACAATTAGTTATAAAACCAATATTATTTAAAGATCTATTTGTTCTTTTACCACCATTATCAATTGTAGCATAAAATCTCATATAATGTTCTGTACTATGTGAAAATAAGACATGCAAATATTTTTGATGAATAGCAAGATTTCTTGCAACATGTGCTATTAATATACGAATACCATTTTCATGACAATATGCCGTTTTTAATGGTTTAGCAGAATATTTACGATAACATGGATCATGATAAGTTCCACATAAAGCAGAAGTATCAGTTGCAGTAATACAAATTAAACCACCAGGACGAATATTAGCTGCTGTTGCTTGAGTATATTTAGATGGAGAACCAAAAGGATCAATATCAATAACATCAAATAAACCTTTATTTGAATGTAAAACAATATTTGCATCATTTTTTAATGTTTCAACATTATCTAAATTATTTAACATAATATTTTTATTAGCAATATCAATAGCTAATGGATTAACATCACATATAGTTACATCAGTAACACCTTCAATTTCCTTAGCATATCTAACACCTCTAATACCTGTTCCTCCAAATGCATCACAAATTGAGATATCATGATCCAATAACTTCCTATATTGATTAATTACAACAATAGACATATCCCTATTTAATTGCATAACAGGATTATAAAATACCGGAGCCTTAGATGAAACCTTCTCAAAATCAGGTACTTCAATAGTTACTTCTCCTTCATATATATTATGCACATCCATTAAATTATCACTCCTAAATTTTTATTATATTAATATTATATTAATCATCATAATTATTTTTTTTAATCCAAAAAATAATTTAATTTTTAATAATAATTAAAAACTAAAACTAGAATATAAAAATTTAATAAAAGTAAGTGACAGCAACATTATTAAATTAATAATTATTTTTTAAAAATTCATAAATAGCATATTAATGTTTGTATAAAGTTAAGTATTATAAAATAACATTGATGAAATTCAAATTAAATTATACAAATTATTATATTCTTTTTACTAATAATTTTAATGTCCAATTTTGTTTGTGCTAACACTACTACAAACTTTGACAATAATATTATCCATGAAAAAAAAGTTCTTGGTGAAGAAAATCTTAGGAAAGTGATGATTTATGGCTAAATTTTCTTTTTTATTTATTTTAATAGCAGGATGTGTATTTCTTTTTTGCATAAAAATTATGCCAACTGTTTATGGATTAATTGAAAAATTTACAAAATGGGATTTATATGAAAAAGGTGGTGATCCTTTTGTAGGTTCATCATATACTTTATTAGGAACTATTGTTGGTATGATAATAATTTATCCCATACTTGGTTCTTGTGTATTTATACTTCCAGAGATATTAGCTAATGATTATAGTGGTGGTATTTATATGGCACTCACTGTATTAATCATTGCAATATATACTCTGTTTGGTTTTATAAGCAGACCACATATTTTTAATGAATATTCTGCAAACAAAGAACACCCCATTACTTTAAGAAATGGTGAAATATCCTATGATGCCTTAGGATACTGTATAACCCCATATTTTTGTTTAATTGGTTTTGTTGGTTGTTTAACTACATTTTTTGGTATTGGACATCTATTTTTTGGAAAATTAACTCCAATGACAATAATTGGTTTAATATTACCTGTAATATTATGGTTTCCAGATAAACTCAATAAAATATGGCCAATAGATTTAAAAACATGGACAGGATTCCAATCATTATGTTATACGTTTATAATAATATATATAATAATGTTTTTAACTGCTAACTTTATTTTCGCACCATTAATAACATTTACATCATTAATAACAGTATAAACAACATGAAAAAAAAATGAAAAAAATAATATGGAGGTGATAATTCATGCGTAAATATTCTTTATTTTTTATAGCATTAGGTCTGCTTATAGGTTTTTTTGTATGAAATATTTCTACAAACCTAAAGATAAAAAATAGATCAATTTTTAAAAAATTAATATATACACTTTATTTAAGAATTTTTATTCTTAATCCTTTTTTTTTGAATAAATAATATTTATTAATAACTCTTAACTTTTTTTTAAGAAACTTCGAATAATCTTTTATTAATAATTTATTAACTCTTAAAAACATAAATAATATTATATTTAAAAATCACGATTAATGTAATCAAATTTAAGAAAAATAAAAGGAAATGATAAATATGATAAACATAGCAAAACCAATAATAACTAATGAAGAAATAGAAGCTGTAACAGAAACATTGAAATCTGGAATGATAGCACAAGGATCAAAAGTAGATTCATTTCAAAAAGAATTTAGTAAATTTGTTGATGCTAAATATGGTATAGCAACTAGTTCTGGAACAACTGCTTTACATACTGCTTTACTTGCTTTAGGAATTAAAAAAGGTGATGAAGTTATAACAACACCTTTTACTTTTGCTGCAACAGCAAATTCCATAGTTTATACACAAGCAAAACCAGTATTTTCTGATATTAATCCTAAAACATACAATTTAGATCCTGAAAAAATAGAGGAACAAATAACTGATAAAACTAAAGCAATAATGCCTGTTCATTTATATGGTCAACCTGCTGATATGGATCCTATAATGAAAATAGCTAAATATTATGATCTTAGTGTAATTGAAGATGCTGCTCAAGCTCATGGAGCAATGTATAATAATCAACCTGTTGGAAGTATTGGATCTATGGGTTGTTTTAGTTTTTATCCTACTAAAAATATGACTACTAGTGAAGGTGGTATGGTTACTACTAATGATAAAAAATTAGAAGAACAAGCAAGTATGATTCGTGCTCATGGTGAAAGTAATAGATATAATCATGTGATGTTAGGATATAATTTTAGAATGACGGATATTGCAGCTAGTATTGGTTTAGTTCAATTAAAACATATAAATGAGTTTAATGATAAAAGAATAGCAAATGCTAAATATTTAACTGAAGGATTAAAAGATATTGATGGAATAACTACTCCTGAAAAATTATCTAATGTTAAACATGTATATCATCAGTATACTATAAGTGTTAGTGAAAATAGGGATAAATTCCAAGAATATCTTAAAAATGAAGGTGTTGGAACTGGAATTCATTATCCAGCAGTGATTTATAAACAGGGTTATTATCAAGATCAAGGATATGTTGGAGATTGTCCTAATGCTGAAAAAGCAAGTCAACATGTATTATCTATTCCTGTTCATCCATCATTAACACAAGATGATTTAGATATTGTAATAGAAACTATTAAAAAAGCATCTGAAAGTATATTATAATATTATTTCTATTATTAACCCCCTTTTTATATTATTTTATTTTAGAAAAAAGAATATTTTTTGTTAACAATATTATTATATTTTATCAGTAAATTTTTTTAATATTAAAATAAATAAAAATTAATATCGAACAAATACGAGATCTAATATTTTAAATTGAAGTTGATACATTATTATAAGAGTATATTTAAAGAATACGATGAATATCTGAAATCATCGAAATATAATTATCATTATTTTAGGATAAAATAATGTATAAAAGGTAAATATTTAATATCGAAGAAATACGAAAGAAATTTAAAGATTAAATAGATAAATAAAGAATTTTTGAATATTCATCTTTATTAAAAAATAATCTAAAAATAATTAAATTTAAGTAATAATACCGTTTAAGTAGTACTAATTATGAATAATCCAGAAATAATGAATATAATATCAAATAAATGAATAATATTAAAAATCTAACCCATATAATGAAAATCGAATAAGTTCGAAAAAAGAATAAAAGTGAAAACATGGCTGAAAAAGAAGAAGAAATAACAATAAGTGCAAGAATACCACTTACTTTGTCAAATAAATTTAATAAAATAGTAGAAGAAAAGTATGGTCAACTTAGAGGAAACAAAGGAAATACATTAAAAGAAGCTGTAGAAGAATATGTTGAAAACCATGATTTAAACACTAACAAAACGAATATAAAACAACCAAAACAAGAAATACAAAGTGATTTAATAATAGAATTAAAAAAAGAAATAAATAAATTAGAAACTAATATAATATCGTTACAAAAAGAAGAAAAACCTAAGAATAAACAAGAATTAGAACTGTTACAACAAGAAATAATAAAATTACAAGAAGAAAATATTAAATTAGAACAAAATAATAAAAAAATAGAATTGAAAGAACAAGAAAATCAAACTCTTCAAGAAAAATTAAAAAGATTAGAAAAGATTTACAATCAATTAAATAAAGAGTATGATAATATAAAATATGAAAATCAGGAAATAAAAACTAGTTCTGAAATAAGATACAAACAATTATTAGATGAACATGAACAATCATTACATCATCATGAAAAAACATTGTTAAATCAACAAAGAACTCAAGAAACATTAACTATTGCACAAGAAAGTATTGAAAAATATCAAAATGTATTGGCAAGTATAATAAATATGGGTTTCTTTTCAAGGATTATGAAAAAATATCCTTTAGAAGAAATAAAAGAAATTAGTAATGTTGGAAGTATAATTGCTGAAACAAATATTCAAAGTCAAGAAGATATTTTTGAAGAAGAAGATAACAACAAAGAGTAAGATAATATGCAATTAGAAAAAAATAAGTTTAATAAATATATTCAGGATACTGTAAATAGTACTATTACTGAATATAATCTTATTGAAGAAGATGACAAAATTATAGTTGCCATATCAGGTGGAAAAGATAGTATTTTAACTTTACAAAGTATTTATCAATTTCATGAGATTAGTGATTTAAATTTTAGTATTGAAGCTGTTTGTATTGATGAAGGAATTAGTGGATATCGTAATAAGGGTATTGATGCAGCTAAAAAGAATTGTAAAGATTTAGATATTCCTTTAACTATTAGATCTTTTAAAGATGAATGGGATTATAATTTAGATGATATTGCCAAATTATATAAAAGTACATGTATGCCATGTGGAGTATTTAGAAGATATTTAATTAATAAAGTGGGTGATCAATTATCTGCTAGTAAGATTGCTACAGGACATAATCTTGATGATGAAATTCAATCATTTTTAATGACTTTATCACATACTGATATTCATAAGTTTTCTAAATTTACTCCTCATTTAAATCAGATACATCCACATTTAATTCCTCGTATTAAACCATTATGGAAAATACCTGAAAAAGATGTTGGTATTTGGTGTGTATTAAATGGGATTACAATTCATCAAGAAGAATGTCCTTATTCTAAGACTTCTTTAAGATCTAAAGTAAAATATTATTTAAATGATCTTGAGGAAAAGAAACCTGGAAGTAAAAAAGCAATATTTAATTCTTTTAAAAAAACTTTTAATTTAAAACAAGCTGATGTTACATTAATAGAATGTGAAGAATGTGGACAAGCATCTGCATTAAATATTTGTAAAGCTTGTCAAATGGATAAAGAAATTAAAGAATTATTATAATTTATTTGCACTTATAAATCCTGGTCCTCCATGAATTTCTTCTTGCATGTCTTGAACTGCAGTGATTGCTTGATCAATTGTTTTTACTTTTTTAAATATTCTTCTTTCTTTAACTTTTAATGTTTTTCCACATACACATTTTCTTGTTTTCTTATCCTCTCTTGAGTATAATACTCTTCCACATCCACATCGATATATTAAATATGTCATTTATTAACCACCCCATATTTTAGATATTAATGGTAGAAATGTATTTGGTATTGTTAAAAATACTCCTATTGAACAACCTATGTTTGTTCCAACTACTACTAATAATACTCTCATTAAATTGTTATTTAAAAATTCTTTAATAGAATCACAATGAGATAAATCATCTAAATCTTTCATACCAACATGTCTTAGTTTTGCTTCAATTAATCCTGAAAACCATCCAGCAGCTAATAATGGATGAAGTACTGTTAATGGTGCTACTACTGCACCTACTATTGCTGATTGTACCTTTGATCTTGCAATTAATGAACCTATAAATGCACCACATACTGCATATAATACAAAGTTTATTACTCCACCTTCTATATTTATACCTTGAAGAAAAGCTACTAAAAAGAGTAATATTATTAGTAAAGGTATTGAATATAATATTATTTTTCCTATAGAAAATCGGGATTCTTTTATTTCTGTTAATTCAGATATAGGTAAAATTGTTTCTGGATTTTTAATACATGATTCAATTCCTTCTTTATGTCCAGCACCTACTACTGCTACAACATTTTTATCTTTTAATGTTAATAGATTATGTGCCATGTATTCGTCTCTTTCATGAACTAATGCATTATATCCTTTAGGAGATGCTTCTTTAAAATAACCCATTACTTCTTCTAAGGTATCTTCATTAGTTAATTCATCTACATTTTCTAATAGTTCTTCTTTTTCTTCATCATCGCCAAATAATGTTTCTTTTATTATTCCATAAGCAAACATTAACTTTTCTTTCAAACCCATACTTTTTATTGTTCTTTTTAATGTAATTTGTATATTTCGATCTATTAATGCTATATCTGCATTTGTTTCTTGAGCTATCTTTGCTGCTTCTAACATTTCTGAACCAGGTTTTACTCCAACTTCTTCACCCATTTTTCGTTGAGAATAGGATAATATTGAACTTACTATCATTACTGTTAAATTATTTGATTTTAATAATTCTTTGAAATTTATTTTTTCTTCTGTTGGTTGTTGTCCATTGGCTTGATTTACTAATTTAATATATCTATCTATATCTAATTCTATTGCCACTATTTCAGGTTTTTGTTCTAATATTGTTTCTTTTACTTTTTGTCTACTTTTTTCTGAAATATGTGCTGTTGGTACTATAGTTAGCTTTGGTTCTTGTATATGTTCTATTATCTCTTCTTCTTCAGAATTTTCTTCTGTTGGTGTTTGTTTTATTGTTTTTATTATTGGTGGCTTATATTGATCTATAATAATTCCCCCATATTTTCTTTAATATTGTGTTATTATTTTATTTTTATATATGGGTACTATAGTTGATTTGTTGATTTGTTTACAAATTTCCACATCTTCCCCTGCATTTAATAATCTTAACTTTTTAGCACTTGTTGAATCTTCTATTAATTCTTGTGATAATTTTAAATCTTTTGTTACTATTTGTGCTGTTTTTGCATATTCTGTTAATTCTAGATCTATTTTTGTTGTTTTAGATGCTTTTATTATTTCATTTATTATTATTCCTGCCCCAACATAATCTTCTATTGCAAATGTTTGTCTTCTTCCAGCCATTACTAATTCTACTTTTTCTTTATTTAATTGAATTATTTTCTTTGCTATTTCTTCTGCATTAATTGAGGAACCTATTAATATTATTGCATTTTCATATTTCTTTTGTATATTTTCTAATACTTTTGTTCCATTTGTTGTTTTTAATATTAATAATTCACCTTCATAATTTTGTATATCTTTTGGTGAGTTAGATAAATCAAAACCTTTTATTTTAGATCTTTTTCTTTCTCCAGCTAGTATTGCATTATGTTTTTTTGATAATTGTATTATTTTTTCATCTTCAATATTTACTGGTTTTACTTTATTAAAGGTTTCTAATGATTTTATTATTGTTGTACTTGCTCTTAGTAAATCTATTACAATTGCTACATCTGTATTTTTTGGTTGATATAAACTTAAATTAATTAACATGTTATTATTTTTCCTTTTATTATTTTTTTGATTATTTGTTTAAATTATATTAATAATAATTATTATATATATCTTTATTAATTAATAGGTGATATAAAATGAATTCATGGATTTATCTTTTGATTGCAGGAATTTTTGAAATATTATGGGTTACTTCTTTGAAGTTTTCTAATAGTTTTTCTAAAATTATTCCATCAATATTAACTATAATATTTATGATAGCTAGTTTATTATTTTTATCATACTCATTTAAATCTATTAATATGGGTACTGCTTATGCTTGTTGGACAGGTATTGGTGCAGTTGGAGCAATTATTGTGGGAATATTATTTTTTAAAGAGATAACTTCAACTTTACAAATTGGATTTTTAGTAATGATTATTATAGGTATAGTTGGGCTTAAATTAACTAGTGTTTAGATAATTTATTTTAAAAAGAGTTAATGATTATTAAATAAAATTATTTTAAAAAAAAAAGTTGTTAAATATTATTATTTATCATATTAATAATAATATAATAAAAAATATTAGAATAAAAAGTCATTGAATATATAAGTAACTAATAATTTATGATAATTTATTAATAAAAAGTATAATAAT
>JAUNXU010000064.1 GCA_030539615.1 Methanobacteriaceae archaeon
TTTTTATAAATTAAATATTGTTAGTAAGAGATAATGTAAATTTATTAATATTATATGAACGTATATATTATTAGGAGTAAAAAATAAAAAAAATCTTTTTTTTTAAGAGATATTTATTTTTAGGAATTATTAATATTTATCAAATATATTTTGAGACAATAATATTATAATTTTGAATTAATTAAGGGGAGTATATAATTAAATGAATGCATTTATGATAATTGTAATGTTAATTCTTTTTATTTTAGCATTAATATTTGTTTTTTCAACAGCTCTTTTAACACCATATATAGGAAAAAAGAACCTTATTGCTATAATAGGATTAGGTTTAATTGTGGGTGTAATTGGAGGAGCATTTCTTATATCTCCTGTAGTAAATGATGTGCCTGAATTGGCTCGTACTATTATTGAAGATACTACTACAGGAACAGATGTTATAGAATTAGAATTATCAACTAATAAAAATTTAACTGGAATTATTAATAATATTTCTTCGATAGATGGTGTAAAATCTGTTGAATATGATGGAATACTGATTAAAACTGATGTTTTTGAGTTGCCCACCTATGAATCGCAGATCTTAAGAAATTTAAATGCAAGTAATGGTAATTTTACCAATATTAAAAAAGTTGGTAATGAACAATATTTCTTAAAAATGGCAAATAACAGTGATCCACAACAAGCACTTGATAGTATATATAATACATTTAAATATAATTCATATGCTCATTTGAAATATACATCTATGACTGCAACAGTTGAAGTTGATGCAAGTAAAATTACTTCTGTAATGAATAGTATATCCAAAGATGATGCAGTAATATTAAATGTTTCTGGACCAACAGAAGATACTATGTCGCAGATAAATTCTCTATTACCAAATTCTAATAATTGCATAATCTTTTGTGGAGTTTTAGGTGTTATTGTAGCACTTATTGGTTTCTTTATAGATGGTATTTTCACATGGTTTAATAATTTAAGACATAAAAATAAAAAGAATAATGTGATTTCTTCAAGAAATAAAAATATTAAAAGAAAAGTTGTTCCTGGAACAGAATCACAATATGAACCTAAAAAAAAATCTCGTGAAAATAAATCTAATCGATTTACAGGTGTTTTTAAAAAAAATAAGAAGAAAAGTTCTAAAAATACAGAAAAACCAAGTATTCATGACTTTGATAAATCTGAAGAAAATAAATCTAAAAATAAGAATACTAAGATAGAAAAATCAAATAATTCTAATAAAGATAAAATTAAAGAAGAAGTATCAAAATCAAAAGAGGTTAAACCTAAACCTGAAGTAGATAAATCAAAACAAGATGTTGAATCATCAAAATCTAAACGTCACATTCCAGTAAGGCCTAAAAAAAGAAAATAATTTAATCTATTTTCTTAAATTATACTTTTTTTTTAAAAAATTTTTATAAAACTTCAAAATCCAAAAATAGTACTAATTTTAAAAGTTATAATATCTTATTTAATACAATGAAAATTAGAATTTTAGTTGGTATGGAAGTTGATTCAAGAACATTCCAATTAATTGAAGAATCACAAATAACTAATCTTTCAATTGCAGAATATAAAAAACAATTACAAAAAGATTTAATAACTGAAATGAATAACTCTAAAAATACTCACAAAGTTGAAAAAGGTATTAGACAATTTGTAGAATGGTTACAAAATGGAAAATTAGAAATCAAAGGATATAAAGAGCGTGAAACTCATTCAAAATTATATATAATGACTTTTAATGAAGATGAGCGGGATCCAGGAAGAGTTATAACTGGTTCAAGTAACTTTACACAACCAGGCCTTGAAAAAAATCTTGAATTTAATGTAGAACTACAAAGACCTGAAGACTATGAATTTGCATCTGAAAAATTTGAAGAACTATGGGAACGTTCGGAACCTTTATCTGAAGACTTTGTAAACACATTAACAAAAAAAACTTGGATTAAATACAATATAACTCCATATGAATTATATCTAAAATTTGGATTTGATTTACAATCATATGTTGTTACAGTATTTCCTATAAAAGTTGAATTGTAACTGTTTATTGTTTCAGTATTATATATTGCTCCACCATATGCATGGGCATATTCTCCATTGATTTTGTGTGTGTTGTTAATTAAGTTTGTCTTGATTAAATTTACTGTTCCATAGTTTGTTATTGTTCCAGCTAGATCGGCATAACTTGATTTTCCATTTATTATGGTTATATTGATAAATGTTATTGAATGTTGGGATGCTATATAAAACATTGAAATATCATTATTTCTTCCATCTAATACTATTTTCGTGTTGTAGTTGCTATCACTTATTAATGTTAAATTTATTGGTGTTTGATCCCATGTTATTCTGTCTGTGAAGTTATATGTTGTTCCGATTAATTTTATTGAGTAGTTTTTATCTACATATGTTTATTTTTTTCATTTTAAAAGTTCACCTTTTTATATTAAATTATCTTCTTTTATTAAACAGGTTTCATTTGAGTTTGTTTGTAGGTAACTATTTAAATTTTACTTAGTATACTCTAAAAAAACTGAAAAATGATGCTTGTTAATCAAATTTAAATAAAATAATTATATGTTTATTATATTAAAAATAAATGTTTTTAAATTTTATATGGTTATAATCTCAAATTTAAATAAAAAAGTAATATTTTAATGTTAAATTTTGTGTAGTATACTTTTTTTCTAAATCATAAAAATGATTCCATGTAATATAATTTCAAATAAAAATCATATCATTTATTATTATAATAAAACTAATTAATATATTTTTAGTCTATTAAATAAGTTAAAATTATTTTTTAGTAATTAGGAGGAGGTATTTGTTGATAAAATTTAGTTTTTTATCTTTAAATTTATAAATATTGGAATATGTGGTGGTTTAATATAAAATGGGGTATTTTTATAAAGTTTTTTTTAGAGGTGTATTGTGTTGTATTTTATCATAAAATTATTCTTAATAAAAAACTTAACAATAGTTATATTTTTATAGTGTAACTTAAAAATAATAATATATGAAATAAAATTAAGGAATGTGAAAAAAAATGAATCAAAAAAATAAAAATCAAAACATAGATACAATAGGATTACATGCTGGTCAAGAAGAAGCAGATCCTACTACAGGTTCAAGAGCAGTACCAATATATCAAACAACAAGTTATGTATTTAAAGATACTAAACAAGCAGCAGATAGATTTGCATTAAAAGAACCAGGACAAATATATACAAGAATAACAAATCCTACAACAGAAGTATTTGAAAAACGAATATCTCAAATTGAAAATGGTGTTGGAGCATTAGCAGTAGCATCAGGACTAGCAGCAATAACTTATGCAATACTTAATTTAACACAAGTAGGAGATAATATTGTAGCAGGAGATAATTTATATGGTGGAACATATGAATTATTTAATTATTCATTAAAAGATCTAGGAAGAGAAACTATTTTTGTAAATTCTCAAAAAATAGAAGAATTTGATAATGCAATAAATGAGAAAACAAAAGCAATATATGTAGAATCAATAGGAAATCCTAAATTAGATGTTCCAGATTTTGAAAAACTAAGTGAAATAGCACATAAACATGGTATACCTTTAATAGTTGATAATACTGCAGGAGTTGGATTAATAAGACCATTAGATCATGGTGCTGATATAATAGCAATGTCTGCAACAAAATATATTGGAGGACATGGTACATCAATAGGTGGTGTTATTGTTGATTCTGGAAACTTTGATTGGTCTAATGGAAAATATCCAATGTTTACAAATCCAGATCCAAGTTATAGTGGATTAGTATATTATGATGCATTTAAAGATACACCTGAAGAAAATAAAAATATTGCATATATTCAAAGAGCAAGAGTAATATTATTAAGAGATCTTGGTGCATGTATTAGTCCATTTAATTCATTTTTATTTTTACAAGGACTTGAAACATTATCTTTAAGAGTTGAAAAACATGCAGCTAATGCATTAAAAGTAGCAAAACATTTAGAAAAACATCAAAAAGTAGAATGGGTAATATATCCAGGACTTGAAAATAATCCAAATCATGAAATAGCAGAAAAATATTGTCCTAGAGGATATGGTGGACTTGTAACTTTTGGAATAAAAGGTGGATATGATAAAGCAGTATCATTTATAGAAAATGTAGAGTTATTATCTCATCTTGCAAATATAGGTGATGCAAAAAGTTTAGTAATTCATCCTGCATCAACAACACATCAACAATTAACACCTGAAGAACAAAAATCAACAGGTACAACACCTGATTTAATAAGATTATCTATAGGATTAGAAAATCCTGAAGATATAATAGATGATATTGATCAAGCATTAGATAAAATATAAAATGAGGCATATTCCATATGAAACAAGTAGATGAAAATAATGTAGGATTTGTAGAAAAAAAATTCTACACAATAAAAGAAGATTTAAATTTAGAAAGTAATGCAATACTAAAAAATCCAACAATAGCCTATGAAACATATGGAACATTAAATACTCAAAAAAATAATGCAATACTTATTTGTCATCCATTAACAGCAGATAGTCATGTAGCAGGATATAATAAAAAGAAAGAAAAAGGTTGGTGGGATATAATAATAGGTCCTGAAAAAGCAATAGATACAAATAAATATTATGTAATTTGTTCTAATGTATTAGGTGGATGTAAAGGAACAACAGGACCTAAATCTATTAATCCTGAAACTAATGAAGAATATGGATTGAATTTTCCAATTGTAACTATTCTTGATATGATTAAAGCACAAAAAAAATTAATAACTCATCTTGATATACAACAATTATTTGCTGTAATTGGTGGTAGTATGGGTGGAATGCAAGTATTACAATGGTGTGTATCATATCCTAGCATGGTAAAAAATGCAATAGCAATAGCAACATCAGCTTATTCAACAGCACAACAAATAGCATTTAATGAAGTAGGACGAAGATCAATAATTGATGATCCTAAATGGAATCATGGACAATATTATAAGAATTTAAAAACTCCGGATAAAGGATTAGCTCTAGCTAGAATGATAGCTCATATCACATATCTTAGTAAAGAATCAATGCTTAAAAAATTTTCAAGAAATTTACAAGATAAAGAAGAATATAGTTTTAATTTTGAAACAGAATTTCAAGTTGAAAGTTATTTAAAACATCAAGGAAATACTTTTACAAAACGATTTGATGCAAATAGTTATCTTTATTTAACAAAAGCATTTGATTATTTTGATTTAAGAGAAAATAAATCTTTAGAAGATGGATTAAAAAGTATAAAAACAAGATTATTGCTTGTGGGAATATCTTCTGATTGGTTATTTAGTATTAAAGATATGAAAAAGATTCTCATGGCATTAAATAAAAATAATGCTGATGTAAAATATGCAGAATTAAATTCAGAATATGGACATGATGCTTTCTTAATAGAATCGGGTCAATTAACTTATATGATAAGTAATTTTTTATCAAAAGCTACAGTAAAAGATGTGATGAATACTCAATTTAAATATTTACATAAAGATTCTAGTATAAAAAAAGCATCAAAAATGATGTTAGACCATAATATAACCCATATATTAATTTTATCAGAAAATAATCATTTAGAAGGAATTGTAACTTCCTGGGATTTATTAGAATCAATTACAAAAGATAAAATTTTATTAAAAAATGTAATGACAAAGAAAGTTATCACATGTCAAGATGATGATCAAATAAATAAAGTAGCTAGGATAATGAATAAACATAATTTATCTTCTCTTCCTGTTTTAAATAAAGATAAAAAAGTTATCGGTATTATATCAACAGATCATATAAGTAATTTATATAATACTAGTAAATGTTAAAAAAAAAGAAAAGTTAAATAGTTTCTTTTAAACTATTTTTATTTTTTAATGGTAATTTAGTTATATTTTCAATGTTTTCAATAGTTAATATTGCATTAGTTATAGCTGAATAATAATATTTTGTTTCTGTTGTTTTTATTGTTATGGTATAGTTTTTTGCTGACCAATTTGAAGGTATTGTGTATTTATATTCTAATTTTCCATTATTTATTTTGATATTATTTGCTATTGTTTTACCATTTATTTTTATACATGCTTTAGTGTTTATTGGATTATTTAATATTGCACGAATTGTTATTTGTTTACCCGCATTTGAACTTATATTATTTGTTTGTATACTGGTTTTAGGTAGTATTTCCAAAGTACTATTAGTTGTACTTGAAGAATAACCTTTTGTTTCTGTTGTTTTTATTGTTATTGTATAGTTTTTTGCTGACCAATTTGATGATATTGTGTATTTATATTCTAGTTTTCCATTGTTTATTTTTATGTTACTAGCTATTGTTTTACCATTTATTTTTATACATGCTTTTGTATTTATTGGATTATTTAATGTTGCAGTAATTGTTATAGTTTTTCCAGCTTGAGTGGAAATATTTGTTGTTTTTACTTCTGTTGTTTTTAGTGTTAATGTTAATTTTTCAGAACTTACTGTTACTGTTACATTTCCTTTACCTACAATATACTGATTTTGAACATGATTTATAATATCTTGTGTTTTATATTCTAGTTTTCCATTTTCTTTTGTGTATGTTGCAATTCTTGAAGGTATTGTTATTTCTTTATTATCTACTACAAATCTTGTTAATAATGTTACATTTTTATTTTCAGTTAATGTTTCATTACTTGTGAATTCTAGTTTTACCCAGTTGTTTGGTGGTGTTACATTTTTTAATATTAAATTCCAATCAGGACTATTATTTCCCCACCAATTATAATCTAATATTGTATTTATATTATCTCCTTCATTAACAATTAAAGGAATTTCATCAGTTTTAATAAATGGTAATACTGAATTTTCTATAATAACTTTTATTTTTCCATTAGGTTCATAATTATATAATATTGATGAATCTAAATTACCTTTGTTTAGATCAAATGTTGTATAATTAAAATAATTAGTTATAATACCTTCATTTTCTATATGATTATAAATAGTTCCTATGTTATCACCTATATTAGCAAGAAATGTAGTATTATTTATTTTCATATGTGTTGTTCCATTTGTTTTTATTAAATTACTGATAACTCCTGCAGTATTGGCTTTATTATTTAAGAATTCTGCATTATTTATGTTTAAATTAATTAGACTATTATGATTTTCTGTTACTATTACTCCACCTATTATAGCATTATTAACTAAATATTTATTATTATTTATGTTTACTGTTAAATTAGATGAGTTTTCAGCTATATTTGATATTATTCCATAACTATCTGCAGTATTATAAAAATATTGATTATTAAATGAATTTATTATTAATGTACTATTATTTTGTGCATGATTATGCATTACACTACCAAATCCTCCAATATTATAAGAAAATCGATTATCAGTTAAATTAATTATAACAAAACTATTTGTAGATATAGAATTATCAAGTACACCAAGTATAATATTATTTTTTGATATTTCTGAATTGTTAATAATTAAAGTAGTATTTGTTGATTTTATATGATTTTTAATAATACTTTCTGCAGTATTTTCTTTAATTTTACAATCTTGCATACTTAATACATTATAATAATTTTCAATAATTGTTGTATTTGAAAAATTATTTTGATATAATGAACTTGATAGATTTACAGTTGAATTATGAATTGTTACTATTCCTGTATTATTTACTCTATTATTTATAAATTCATTTAATGTAGCGGTTATTGTTTCATTATTTAGTAATAATACTCCTCCTTCAATATTAGCAGTATTTTTTTGGAAAATAGTACTATATATTTCTTCTGTTCCATTCTTTCCATAAATTGCCCCACCATAATCAGCAATATTAGAAGTAAATGTTGATAAAACAGATATTAAATAACCATATTCTGATAATATTGCCCCTCCATTTAGTCCAATATTATTTTCAAAATTTGATCTTTCCATATCTAATGAAGCATTTAAATTATATATTGCTCCTCCATTTAGTCCAATATTATTATTAAATGTTGATAATTTTATGCTAGAGTAACTATTTTCTGTTAAATATATTGTTCCTCCATTAACCGCACTATTATTATTAAATGAGCTTTTAGTTATACTTGAAGTTGTTTCTATTGAAAATATAACTCCTGCTGAATTTAATGCCCTATTATTACTAAAGTTACATGAACCTATTCTGTATATGTCATTTGTTGAATAAATTGCTCCACCAAATGTACTAGTATTATTGATAAATTGAGAATTCATTATATTAATTTCTGAATTAGTACTTGATATAACTCCACCTTGTGTAGCAGTATTACTATTGAATATTGAATTTTTAATTATAATATTAGAATCAATACTTTTTATACTTCCACCATTATCAATTACATGATTATCTAAAAATAACGATTCTTCTATTTCCATTGAAGCTGCTCTATTATTAAGTGCTCCTCCATAAATTCCCTTATTTGATATAAATGAACAGTTTATTATTTTTATTTCCTCATGGTTGTTTATAGCACTTCCATAATATCCATCATTATTATAAAAAGATGTTTGATTAACAGTTAATATACCATCATTTGATACTGCACCATTAGTAGAAGTTATATTTGATATTGATGATTTAATTATATTTAAAATACCTGTGTTAAAGATAGCTCCACCAGTATATGATTCACTATTATTTAAAATACTTTCAC
Organism: Methanobacteriaceae archaeon; assembly: GCA_030539615.1. GTDB lineage: Archaea > Methanobacteriota > Methanobacteria > Methanobacteriales > Methanobacteriaceae > Methanosphaera. The sequence goes on from JAUNXU010000064.1 coordinate 8,716, forward strand.
TTAAATTCATATTTCCATAGTTTATTAATGTACCACCTATTGTATTAGCATTATTATTGTGGAATGTTATATTTTGGATGATAATGTCTGCATTTTTTTGATTACTAATTGCTCCACCAGCATATATACTATAACTATTTAAGAATATGGAATTGTAAATATTTAATATATTTTCATTATTAATAGTTCCACCATTATTTTCACATCTATTAGAAATAAATCTTGATTCTGAAATATTTAATGTACCATAATTATTTATTGCTCCACCATTTCCTATAGCATGATTTTTTATAAATGATGATTGATTAATGAATAATATTCCTTTATTTTCAATTGCTCCACCATTTAATATGGTACTTCCATTTAAAAATGTTAAATGTATTATATTTATATTAAAATGTGTGCCTATACTTAATATCTGTGTTTCATGCCCATTTAATATAGTACTATTTACATTTTTACCAATTAAATTTAATGTAATATTATTAGTTGAATTTAATAATAAAGTTTTATTATTCAGGTTGAAATTATATTCTCCCTCTTCTAAATTTACATTATATATTGTTTTATTTTCACCATTTGAATTTATAGAATCTATTACATCCCATAAATTATCATCAGTTCCATTACCATTAGGTTTAACAGTATACTCAGTATTTATTCCTTTTGTAGTATAATCTGTCTTTATTTTTTTTATATCATTAGTTATTACTTCTTTTGTATCTTTTGAATCATTGTTTATTGTATTTGTTTTAGTACTTGTAATTTCCATAGGTGAATCTATATTTTCATCATTTATGGTTGTAGTATTTGTATCATTAGAACTTGTTGCATTAATTGTTGTTAAACAAGATAAAAAGATTAGTAATAAACATATTAAAATTACTCTTTTTTTACTCATTTTCATCCTCAAATTTTCTATTAATTAATTTTATTAGAAAATATTTTTTTTCGTGTTTAAATATTCTTTAAAGTTTCATACTATTATATTTTGTCATTAAAAAATCAGATTATATTAATTAAAAT
>JAUNXU010000065.1 GCA_030539615.1 Methanobacteriaceae archaeon
TATCATATTATGATACTGTATTTGCTTTTGAAGGATGTACTGCAATATCCAATGTAGAATCTAATGATAACTATGATCATAATTATCAGTATGAAGTATTATCAATGTTAGGTAAAAGTTATGAAAAGGATACTATATGGTATGCTAATCAATTTATTTCAAAACAGGATGAAACTTTAGAAGCAATAAGTACATACTTTATAGATAGTCCAGTATATAATTATCAAATTCAAATATATGTAAATAATGAATTAAAACTTACACAAAATGATACAACAAATATAAGTGGATATAAGACAATAAAATTAGATGAAAAAATTAATTTAAACAAAAAAGATGTATTTAAAGTAGTAATAAAAGTAGAAACACCTAATTCAATAGCAAAGGTACAATTACAAACAAATGATTCATATGTTTTTACTAAAGGTACATTTAAAGCAAATTGTTCATTTATTAGTCCTGATGGCGAACATTGGGAAGATATTGCATATTCAACCCAATATATTAATGCTAATGTTTGTATAAAAGCATTTACAAAAGATAATTTTAAATAATGAAGTATTAGTTTAAAAAGAAACAAAGCTATTAGTATAATAAAAAAAAGGGGGAGAAATTTAATGGAAAATAATAAGATTGTGGGAATAAGTGCTGATTTTGATCCTGTGCATCTTGGTCATGAAGCTTTAATAAAAAAAGCTTTAGAAATAGCAAAAGATGAGAAAGAAGTTGTAGTTTATTTAAATAAAGGTACTAGTGCTAATCATGCCCCATTTTTTACTAATTTTGAAGCAAGAAAAGAAATGGCTCTTAAATTAGGTGCTAATAGAGTTGTTGGTGTTGATGGTCTTCATCATAGATTAAATTTATCTTATTCTGTTCCAATTAGAATGGCTATGATGATTGAAGATGGATTAACTGATTATGTTAGTGCTGCAAATGTTTCTTCTAAGAAGATTATTGATTATGGAAAAGAATTTGCAAGAAAAGAAATTTTTAGTGGAATTCCTAGAAATTTACCTAATCGTAATGTAATTAGATGGTTTGCTGTTAATGAATTTTTATATAAGAAATATAATAAGAAAGTAGAGTTTCATATGATACCTGAAGTTGAAGTTGATGGTGAAAAGATTTCAGGTCGTGTTATTAGAAAAGAGATTTTAGATAATGATCTTGAAATTCCTGATCATATTAAAAAATTACTTCCGAGTAGTACTGTGAAAATTCTTAAAAAACATATATCTTATGGTAATATTCCTGAAAAGAGGGATTTGAAAGAAATTAAATGGCATGCTAATAAGGATTCTTTAACTAATTTATTAGATACTGCTTATATTAATGTTAAAGCTGCTGAAAAAATAATGGATAAAAGATCTTATAATTTTGCTGATCAAATTTGGGGTTCTCTTCGTATGGCTGATTATGGTCCTGTTTTAACAAGATTAGCAATTAGTTGTATTGAAAAGGGTGTTACTAAAAAGGAAGTTTATGATTTATTATTAGATTATGAAAAGGATGGTATTATTCCTCCTGATCAAACTATTTCTAAGATTATTGATAGAGCTTGGTTTGTTGCTGTTGAAACATCCTATGGTATTCCTGCTCAGGTTGCTAATAAGAATTTTTTTAGTAGAAAGAATATTTCTATTAAAAGACCTGTTACTGTTGAAGGTGGAATGTATCTTAAAAGTAATGAGTTAAAATATCTTAAAGAGGATGTTAAGGTTGGATTATATGTTGATAATAAACAGCGTATTGCTTGTAGAATGAAGATTAATAAGTATAAAATTAAAACTCCTCTTGTATTAGAAGGTCATGTTGCTACTTATATTCGTTTATTAATGGATTCTCAGTTTATTCCATTATATGCAAAATTGGTTCATAAGAAAAAGGGTTGGAGAATAAGAATATCTGTAGGATCTTAGGGTAATTTTTCTATAACTAAATTACTTCCTTTTTTAACTCCTATTTCAGATGATATTACATCACATTTTGAGTTTAAAAGGTAATATACTGGTTTTTCAAGTGTCATTTCTGTTAATCCTTCAAAATTTCCCATTCCTTTACTTATTATTAAATCACTTGTTTTTAATAGTTCTTTAAGTTCTTCTGAAATATATTCTTCTACTACTCCAACTGAACTTGCTCCTGTACTAATTATTTTAGCATATTGGTCTAAATTTAGATCTAATGCATCGGATATTAATGCATCATTTAATATTGGTCCTTCTTTTAATGCTAATATAATATTAGTATCATAATCTTTTTTTATTTTTTGTATTAATAATTTATCAAATACTATTTCTCCACCATTATCAGCTAAATATAATATATTTTCTGATTTAATAATAGCTTCTTTTAATTTTTTTGTATCATTAATTACAGGGTTTTGTTCTAAATTATCCATTATTAATTTTTCTATATTAACATCTTTTTCTAATGATCCAAAATCTATTATATTTCCAATTATAGCTAATTGTACATAATCTTCAAATTTATCTGTTAATTTTATATCATGAATTATTTTCTTTGCTAATTGATTTCCTTTTTCTCTTGGTTTTTTATAAGGATCTGAATTTTTTGTTTCTTTTTTTATAAATGTATGTAAGTCTGTTCCTAATTTATTTGATTGTGTTGTTGGATTAAATACTTTTGCTAATTTTTGTATAATTTCTTGTGTTATTCTCATTTTTTCTTCATCAGTTACTTTAGTATAATCTAAAGCTTCTCTTGTTTGTCTTAGCATACATGATGCACACTGATATTTAACTTTCATTCTATTTTTACCTTTATTTTTTAGTTATTAATAATTTTATTTTTCTATGTAATAAGTTAATTATAAAATACTTTAAATAGATAATTAATTACTATACATAAATTATATTTATTTTTTATTTAATTTAACTTAAAGGTGAAAGTAACGTGCAAGACAATTTGCAAGATAAATGTGGAATTATAGGTGTTTATTCAAGAAAGAAGACAGATAACGTAGCTAATTTTTTATACTATGGGTTATACTCATTGCAACATCGTGGACAAGAGTCTGCAGGTATGTCTATATTTAATAATGAAAAAATAGAGACATACACAGGTATGGGCTTAGTTGTAGATGTATTTAATGATGAAACTTTAAAAAATTTACAAGGACATATTGGTATAGGTCATGTACGTTATTCAACAACAGGTGAATCAAAAGAAATAAATTGTTCACCATTTGCTAAAAACTTTTCTGATGGAACAATATCTGTTGCACATAATGGAGATATTATAAATTCAAAAGAATTAAAAGAAGAATTAATTAAAGATGGTTATAAATTTAATTCAACAACAGACTCAGAAATAATATGTGATTTATTTATACAAGAACATAAAAAATGTAAAGACAATATAAAAGCTATACAAAAGATAGCACAAAAATTAATAGGATCTTACTCATTATCAATACTTATAAATGATGACTTAATAGTACTACGAGATCCATTAGGAATGAAACCATTATCAATAGCCTATGACGGAGACTATGTAATGGTAGCATCAGAAAGTGTAGCATTTGATACATTGAATTTAGAATATGATAGATCAATAAAACCTGGAGAAATTCTCTTAATAAATGATAAAGGTTTTAAATCATACTTTATACCAGGATCAGGTAAAAAAGAAGCAAATTGTATATTTGAATACATCTACTTTGCAAGACCAGACAGTATAATCTATGACAAACGAGTATATGATATACGTTTAGCAATAGGAAAAGCATTAGCAAAAGAACATCCAATAGATGCAGATGTAGTAATGCCAGTACCAGATTCAGCAATACCAGCAGCAATAGCATATTCAAGAGAATCAAAAATAGGCTATGGAGAAGGTTTAATAAAAAACCGTTATGTAGGACGAACATTTATCATGCCAGGCCAAGAAAAACGAGAAACCGCAGTAAGACTAAAAATGAACACAGTAGAACCTGAAATAAAAGGTAAAAAAATAGTACTAATAGATGATAGTGTAGTAAGAGGAACAACATCCAAAGAAATAATAAAAATAATGAGACAAGCAGGAGCAAAAGAAGTACATCTAAGAATAGGCTGTCCACCAATAATATCACCATGCTACTATGGAATAGCAATGGCATCAAAAAAAGAACTAATAGCAGTAAACAAAACAATACCAGAAATAGCCAAAACAATAGGTGTAGATTCAATAGAATACCTAAGTTTAGACGCACTAGTAGAAGCAATAGGAACACCAAAAGAAAAATTATGTGACGGATGTCTAACAGAAAACTATCCAACAAAAATACCAGATGATAATTAGAAAAAAAATCTAATTACAAAACTTAACCACCTTTTAATACAACTTATTTTTAATAAAAAAAAATAAATAGGAAATACGAAAAACCATGGTAGAATTATTAGCACCAGCAAAAAATATAACAAGCCTACAAGCAGCAATACAAAACAAAGCAAACTCCATATACATAGGAATAGAAGACCATAATATGAGAGCAAACATGAAAACATTTAAACAAGAAGAACTACCCAAAATAACAAAACTATGCCACGAAAATAATGTAAAACTATACCTATGTACAAATACAATAATGACAAACGACTCAATAAAAAAACTAGAAAAACAACTAGACTTCTTTGAAAAAACAAAAATAGACGCACTAATAATATCAGATCTCGGAGCAATAAACATAGCACAAAACACAAACATACCACTACACATGAGCATACAAGCAAACACATCCAACTACCAAGCACTAAACTTCCTAGAAAAACACAACATAACACGAGCAATACTATCAAGAGAACTAAACCTAAAACAAATAAAAGAAATAAAAAAAGAATCACCAATAGAAATAGAAACATTCATCCATGGAGCAATGTGCATGGCAATATCAGGAAGATGCTTTCTAAGCCAATACTTTGACAACAAAAGTGCCAACTGTGGAAAATGCCTACAACACTGCAGAAAAGAATGGACAATCCAATCACAAGACAAAACACTACAAATAGAAACACCATACGAAGACACATACAAAAACAGACTACTAAGCCCAAAAGACCTATGCATGATAGAACACATACCAGAACTAATAGACGCAAAAATAGACGCATTCAAAATAGAAGGAAGAGCAAAATCCCCAGACTACGTAGCAACAGTAGTAAACACATACAACCAAGCCATAAAAGCCTACGAAAATAACACATGGAATGAAACAAAAATAAACAAATGGAAAAAACAACTAAAAACAGTATTCAACAGAGGATTTGACACAGGATTCTACTACAAAACACCATACAAAACAAGCAAAGACAACAAATCAACAGAACAAAAAATAGACATAGGCCAAGTAGAAAACTACTACAAAAACATAAAAGTAGCCGAAATAAAACTATGGTCCACACTAGAAATAAACGACAAAATCATAATCCAAGGAAACAAAACAGGAAGCATAACACAAACAGTAAAATCCATGCAAATAAACAAAAAAAGTATTACAAAAGCCAAAAACCAAAACATAGGACTAAAAATAGATAAACAAGTCAGAAAATCAGACCACGTATACAAAATAATAAAAAGAAAATAAAAAAAAACTAACATCTCTCAAGCACACCATAACCCAACAACCTAAAAGAACCACAACAAGAAACAAAAGCATCATCATAATCCTCAAAATAATACAAATGGGACACACAACCACAATCAGAACAACCAAAACCAGAAATACTACCATTAGCTGTTTTATCAATCAAAACAGATACCTGACACTCAATCTTACTAGTACACTGAGTATACACCACATTACAAACATCCACATTATCATCAAGCAACAAATAATCCACATGCCAATGCTTCTTCTTATCCAAAGACAAATGCCTATCAATACGCTTAGACAAAACACCTAAAGCTGAACCAACATAAACATAATAACCCTTCTTAAAATCAATACTACCCAAAGCACCCACCACAATACTAACATCCTTAGAAACACGAATCAACAAACAATAAACACCTTTATCAACATCTACATCACACACAAAAAAACCTCCAATATATAATATATAATAATATAACCCCCATACCTAAAAAAGATACCGCACCAATATATAATAATAAACAACACCCATAAATACATAATGTATATCTTAGAAAAAAATCAATAGAAAAATTATCAAAAAAATAAAAATAATAAAAATAAAAACACAAACAAAAAAAAAAGGAGGAACACAAAAAAATGATAGAACGAGAAGACATAAAAACAATAAACTACACAATAAAAACAACACCCACAACACCACAAGAAAAAAAACACAAAAACTACCTAAGCACAGCACTACTATCAACACTACTATACATATCATGTGCATGGATAGCACAAGCACAAATAGCACAAATAATAGACCTAGAAATACCACTAATAATCCTCATAACACTAACAATAACCCACTTCACAGAAAACAACAACAACACAAAAATATACACAACATGCTTAATACTAGCAATAATCCTATACTTCATAGGACCACAATACTCATTCATAATAATACTAGCAATGACATCACAACTATTCATAACCACCCTAGAAAAAATATTCACAAACAAAAAAGACTACAAACTAGAAACAAAACCCTAACCCCCCCCCACACACTACATTTTAAAAGGAGACACAAAAAACATGAACCAATACACATTCAAAACAAAAGGACACAAAAACATAACAAGCAAACACAAAACAACACTAGAATTCACAACAGACAAAAACATAACACCAAAAGGAGACTGCATAATAGGAACAAACTCAGAAACAACACTAAAAAAACTACCCACAAACATAAAAAACAAAATACAAACAGACAACACAAAAATAACAATAACACTAAAAACAGAAAACCACCAAGACACAATCCACGGAGAAGGATCATCAAAACTAACACTAGACCACCCCACAGACATGGTATGCAGAAAAAGCAACTACACCTGCAACAGAACACTAATAATAAACGCAGACAAAGCAGCAAAAGACATAAACAGAGAACTAATAAAAGAACTACAAAACAACAAAGAACTAACAATAACAATACAAACAAAATAAAAGAAAACACAACACAACACAACACAAAAAAAGAAAAAAAATAACAATAGTAAAATAATTACCGAAAGAATTATATATATTAAAAAAGAAATCATTATATAGTAATTAAATTAATCATTACATACTATCAATTTATTTTAGTAGCGGAGGTAGTCAAGCGGTCAAAGGCGATAGGTTGAGGGCCTATTGAGGTAGCTCTTCGTGGGTTCGAGTCCCACCTTCCGCATCACAAATTTTTATAAAGTTTATTTTTTATGCTATTTTTTATTACTATTATTATTTTGTGTTATTTGTTTTTATATTTATGGAAATAGTTTTTTTAGTGTTGTTTATGCATTTATTCACATTTAATATCTTATTTTTAGTATTATATTCTTGTATCATTTATTCTAAATGTTTATTTTTATCATAACATATCCTTTTAATATCAATTATAAATTAACTACTAAAAATCTATAATCTTAAATAAAAACATTAATCAAATATTATTTAATAATATTTTTATTTTATTTTTTTTTTCATTTTGTAATATTATATGACATTTTTAAGAATTTTTGTTCTTATTTTAAAAATTAATAATTAATGTTAAAATAATAATAACCTTTATATAATATAAAAATAATAGTAAGTAATAGAAATAAAAATTAAACAGTATTATATTAAAAGAATATAATTACTTATTATAATTGATAAAAAATTAAAATTTAGTAAAATTATTATAAAAGTATTATGAATAAAGTTATAAAATCATATAAATTAAGAATATATCCTAATAAAAGAACACAAGAAGCTTTTATTAAAAATATTGGTTGTTGTCGTTTTGTTTATAATGAATGTCTTAATCAACATAAAAAAGATCAAAATAAGAATGTTAATTCTAATTTTAGTTATAAATATTATGATAATATTCTTAAAGATTTGAAAAAAAATAATGAATGGTTAAATGAAGTTGATAAATATAGTTTACAAAGTGCTTATGAAAATTTAGATAATGCATTTAAAAGATTTCATAGAGGTTTGAGTAATTATCCTAAATTTAAAAGTAAATATAATCCTGTTCAATCATTTAAAATAAAAAACAAATATTCAATTTATATTCAACAAAATAAGATTCATCTAAATCAATATGGTTTCGTAAAATTTAAGGATAAACGAACTATACAAGGAACTATACTCTTTGCTATAATTTCCCATAAAAATAACAAATGGTATGTTTCAGTTACTTGTGGTTATGTACCAATTAAAAAATTAAATAAAACTAGTAAAAATGTAGGTGTTGATGTTGGATTAAATGATTTTGCTATTTTATCTAACAGTGAAAAAATAGCTAAACTTAAAATAGATAAAATGGTAAATAAATGTAATCGTTTACAGCATAGATTAAGTCGTAAACAAAAGGATAGTAATAACTATAAAAAAACAAAATTACAATTAAGTAAATCTTATGAAAAATTAACTAATTATCGTAACGATTTTCTTCATAAATTAAGTATTAGACTAGTGAATGAGTTTGATATTATTTGTATTGAAACATTAATAATTAAAAATATGTTAAAAGATCATAAAAAGGCTAATAGTATTAGTAATGTTTCATGGTATAATTTTTTTATTATGCTAGAATACAAATGTAACTGGTATGGCAAAAAATTAGTAAAAGTTAATCAATTTTTCCCAAGCAGTAAAAAATGTAACAAATGTGGTTATATTAATCGTGATCTTAAATTAGATATGCGAAATTGGACATGTCCCTGTTGTAATGAAACCCACGATCGTGACATTAATGCTGCAATTAATATATTAAATAAAGGATTAAGTATTTCTACCTTTGGAACGAAGGGAATTTAAGCTTGTGCTACTATTGACTCATTAAAGTTATTTAAACAAGAAATCACAATTATACAGATTGTGATAGTTCAAAGTGGGATCTCGAACCTTACCAATATAAAATATTTAAATATTTTTTAAGTAGTAAGATTAATATAATAAATTTATATTGATCATGATATTATACTACGATTAATATTTTAAATAAATAATTAAATATTTGTACCTTTGGAACGAAGGGAATTTAAGCTTGTGCTACTATTGACTCATTAAAGTTA
>JAUNXU010000137.1 GCA_030539615.1 Methanobacteriaceae archaeon
AACATTAATTTCTGTGTTTTTTTATCTAGAACCACTTGAAAATCTTTTTGTTTTATAGTTCATTACTAAATATTTATTGGGGATAAAATATATATTTATTATTTATGTCAGGAAAAAGTAAAATCGATATTTTTAAGAATATGACATTAGATGAACTTAATACTGAAATAAATAAACATAATATTAGTCAAAGAATATATCAACGTTTGATTGCTATGAAATTAATATCTGAAGGACATACTCTTAAAGATACTGGTGAAATATTGGGTGTAACTTATGCAACAATAAATAGATGGGCTAATATGTGTGAAAAAGGTGGATTAGAAGGTTTAAAACCTAATTTTAAAGGTGGAAGACCATCATATTTAACTGATGAAGAAAAGATAATTTTAGATGAAATGATTCAAAAAACGCCTAATATGGTGTTAATTGATGTACATAATTTAATTTTAGAAAAATTTAATGTAGATTACAGTATGAAACAAGTATGGGTAATTGTTAAACAATTAGGTTATAATTACAGTAAAAACTTATCCTAAATTTTCAAAATACACCAGATAATGCTAAAGAAATCCTAAAAAAAAACTTAAAAAAATGCCAAAGTAAAACCTGATGACATTATTATTTTATTTGATGAAATCTTCATTTATTAATCCAACCATTATACAACAAGAACCCTTTTATAAAAAAGGAACTAAACATGAACAAATAGTAAACCCTTATAAAATCAAAATTAATGTAACAAGATCTTTAACCATTAAATGGAAATTCAAATCATAAACAATAAACTAATTCTTCAACAGCTCCAAAATTAGCTATAACATTTTTTAGAAACAAGACTAGTAAATATTAATTCAAAAGAAACATATGAACTACTAAAAACAATAAATTAAAAATATTAACTTTACAGATGAAAAAGTGGATACTCTATTAATCCAATAAAAGTTGTTCTAAGAAAGAATTCATAGAAAAAATCAAATAAATCACTAGAAAAAAACAAAGAAAAAAAAACAACCCGATTAGCCAAAAATCCTTGAAAAAACACTGCAAACATGAAACATTAGACAATACTAAAAAAAAAGAAGAGCAATAAAACGAAAAACAATACCAAACTACTTAGAAAAAGAAGAAATAAAAACCAAATTAGAAAATGAAAAAAGAATCTGTTTAATATTAGACAATTACAGCGTTCATAAATCACAAATTATAAAAAAAATATGTACAATACTCAATATAACACTAATACCATTACCAGTTTACTCACCACACTTAAACCCCATAGAACAACTAATGGAAAATTGGAAAAAGAAAAATCAAAAAATTCTTCATAAAATCAAAAAAAATTCCTTAAAGAAAAAGTCTCAGAAATATTCTATAAAGAAATTGACAACTTTCCCTTATCAAAGAATGGCATGAAACATACATAATAAATATTTAGTAATGAACTATAAATAAAATTATTTTTTTCATTTCTAGAATTGTCAATAAAAGTCATTTTTTTAGAAAATTTTATTCTTCAATTGGATAAATAGGGACTCTTTTTCTTAGTCTTTTCATTTAACAATTTGGTTTTGTTGCACCTATTTATCTTTT
>JAUNXU010000066.1 GCA_030539615.1 Methanobacteriaceae archaeon
CAAAATATTTTATTTCAAAAAAAAGAGAATAAATATAAAATTATAAAAAAATAATAAAAAATAAAATTAAGCTAGATATTGTCTATCTTTTTATAGCTTATTTTTATGATAACATTGTTTTGATATCTTCTTCAGGATTTCCTACTGTTTTTATATCAAAATTATCTATTAATACATTTAGTATGTCTTCATTTACCCATGCAGGAACTATTGGTCCTAAGTATATTCCTTTGATTCCTATATTTAATAATGTCCATAGTATTGCTACTGCTTTTTGTTCCATCCAACTTAGTACAAATGTTAAAGGTAAATCATTTACTTCCATTTCAAATAGTTCACTTAATGCTAGTACTACTTGTATTCCAGCCATTGTATCATTACATTGACCTAAATCTATTAATCTTGGTATTCCTTCAATATCTCCAAGATCTAAGTCATTGAATCTGTATTTTCCACAGCCTAATGTTAGAACTATTGTATCTTCTGGTAATTTTTGTACAAATTCTCTATAATAATTACATCTTTTATCAGGTGTGTCACATCCTCCTACTACAAAGAAATGTTTGATTTTTCCATTTAGTACACATTCTTTTATTTTATCAGCTAGAGATAATATTGTAGATACTCCAAATCCTGTTGTAAATTGTATTCCAGTTTTTTCTTCAGGTAATTCAGGTAGTTCTAGTGCTTTATTTATTAGTGGTGTAAAATCAAAGTCATCACCAATATGTGGTACTTCCGGTAGTTGTGCTATTCCACATGTAAATATTCTATCTTTATAATTGTTTGTTGGTATTAGTGCACAGTTTGTTGTTGCAAGTATTGCTGCATTATATTTTCCAAATATTTTTATTTGATCATACCATGGTCCACCAATTTGTCCTTTTAAATGATCATATTTTTTAAGTTCAGGATAAGCGTGTGCTGGTAACATTTCACTATGTGTGTATATGTTTATATTTTTTCCTTCAGTTTGTTTTAGTAGTGCTTCTAGTGCTTTTAGGTCGTGTCCTGTTACTATTATTGCATGGCCTTTACTTGTTCCTTGTTCTACTATTGTTGGTTCTGGCTCTCCAAATTTTTCGATATGTGTTTTTTTAAGTAGATTCATTGTTTTTAAGTTTATTTCTCCTGATTGTAGTGCTAGTGATACAAAATCTTCTATACTGAAGTTTACATTTGTTAATGTAGAATATATTGCTTTTTCTATGAAGTTACTTATTTCATTATCTTGTATATCAAATTCATTTAAGTGATATTTATAAGCAGATATTCCTTTTATTGAATAATTTAAGTTATCTTGTAATCTTGCTAGTGTTGGTATTTTTCCACAAGCTCCTACTTTTGTACATTCTTTATCATTTATTGTTTGTGAGCATTGGTAACAAAACATATCATTTTCTTTTTTATTGAACATAAATTTTCACCTTTTTTATTTAATTAATTTTTATTTTATTCTTTGTTATATATAAATAAAATGTAACTAGTATAGTAGTAAATAAAACATAATAAAAAATCATAATAAGAATACTTTATATAATAATATACATAATCAAAAAAAAAAGAGGACAATAAATGAGTTACAATGTTAAAGATATAAACCTTGCACCTATTGGTGAAAAGAAAATTGAATGGGTACAAAGACATATGCCTGTTTTAGAAACTATAAAAAAAGAATATATTAAAGAACAACCTTTTAAAGGAATTACAGTAGGATCTTGCTTACACTTAGAACCAAAAACCATTAATTTAGGATTAACATTAAAAGCTGGTGGAGCAAAAGTTGTAATGACTGGTTGCAACCCATTATCAACCCAAGATGATGCAACAGCAGCAGGAGCTAAACTTGGATTAGATATGTATGGTTGGAGAGAAGAAACTAATGAAGAATATTATGAACAATTAAATAAAGTATTAGATTATAACCCTGATATTGTTATTGATGATGGGGCAGACTTAATATTTTTAATTCATAAAGAAAGACCAGAACTATTAGAAACATTGAAAGGTGGTTGTGAAGAAACAACAACAGGTATTCACAGACTAAATGCAATGTTTAAAGATAATGCACTTAAAATGCCTGTAATGGCTGTAAATGATTCATATATGAAATATTTATTTGATAATAGATATGGTACTGGTCAATCTACATTTGATTCTATAATGGGTTCAACCAATTCATTAATTGCAGGTAAAAATGTAGTTGTATGTGGATATGGTTGGTGTGGACGAGGTATTGCAATGAGAGCACAAGGTCTTGGAGCAAGTGTTATTGTAACTGAAGTTGATCCTATAAGAGCATTAGAAGCAAGAATGGATGGTTATCAAGTAATGACTGTTCAAAAAGCTGTAAAACAAGCAGATTTATTAGTTACTGCAACAGGAAATAAAGATATTGTATCAGGTGATGATATTAAATATATTAAAGATGGTTGTATACTTACAAATTCTGGACATTTCAATGTGGAAATTAACAGAGAAGACCTTTTAAAAGAAGCTGTTGAAGTTGAAAATATTAAACCTGATATTGAAGGATTTAAAATGCCTGATGGTAGAATTATTTATTTAATGGCTGGTGGAAGATTAGTAAATCTTGCAGGAGATTTCGGTCAAGGACATCCTGCTGAAATCATGGATCTAAGTTTTGCTATGCAAAGTTTATCAGCAAAGTATTTAATTGAAAATGATCTTGAACCTGGTGTTTATAAAACTCGTGATAGTACTGATAAAGAAGTTGCTATTCTTAAACTTAAAACTATGGGTATTGAAATTGATCAATTAAGCACAGATCAAGAAACATATATGAATAGTTGGGATGTAGGTACTTAAAATATCTAAATTTTATTTCCTAATTTTAGGAAATTTAAATATTTCTTTTTTTTTAAAAAAAAACTAGGAACTTATAATAGTATTAATTATTTAGAAATTCATGTAACATAAACCAAAACAGAAAGATTAAAAGAAGTTTATAATTGATATTTGATTAATATATATTGAATTTTAGTTTAGAACCATTGTTCTAAACTTGTTTGACTAGTTTGATTTTGTATTTTTTTTATTGCACTAATAGTTCGTTCTTCTGTAAAATCATGTTCTCCACATAGGTAGTCTAGTATTTTCTGTTTTTTTGGAGGATTCCATTTTAATTTATAGTCATCTGTTACATCAGGTTTTAAAAATATGTTTTGTAATATTTCTGGTTCTACTTCTAATGTTTTATCTAAATGTTTTAAAACATTTTCTAAGGTTTGATGTTTTTTAATAAGTTTTAATCCTCTTTTTGCCCCAATATTATATAATCCTTCATTGAAATCTGTTCCGGACATTATTGCTATATCAACCAATTGTTCTCTTGTTATTTCTAAGTTGTTTAATGTGTCTTCTAGTGTAATTATTTGAAGTGATTTATTTCTTTTTTTTGTTATTGTTAAGTTTCGGATCATTCTTGTTGCCCCAAATTGAAGACAATCATAATCTTGTGATACTACTGCCCATGAATCTCCTTTATCAACCATATATGAAGCTTGTGCTTCTCCTTCTGATGGTGCTTGAACAAATGGCACTCCCATTAAGGAGAGTAATTTTTTTGAAGATTCTATTATTTCATTATTTAAATGTACTAATCTTGAAGCATATTTTTTTGCTTTTTCATTATCTCCTTCTTGTTTTGCTTTTTCATATTCAACTTTAGATTTTTTCTTTACTTCTATTCTTTTTTGTTGTGTTTTATGTTTTAATTCTGGTGCTTTTCCATCAAATACATATACAGGTTTTATTCCAAGATCAATTAATGATGCTGTTTGAAATAGAATCCCATTTAAGTGTGAAGTTATATTTCCATTAAGATCTTTTAAGGGTGTTCCATCTGCTTGTCTAACACTTGATAAGAATTGATATATTATATTGGATGCATCTATTGTTACTACTTTTGAATTTAATTCTTTAATGTTTAATTCTTTTGGTGTTGTTATATCTTTAAATTTTACTCCCATTATTTCACCTTTATATGTTTTCAGGATTTGTTATTACACCTGTTATTGCTGATGCTGCAACTACTTTAGGATTTGCTAGGTATACTTCTGATTTAGGATCTCCCATTCTTCCAAGAAAATTTCTGTTTGTTGTTGATATTGCTGTTTGATTTTTTGTTAATACACCCATGTGTGCTCCTAGACATGGTCCACAACCAGGATTACATACTGTAGCATTTGATTCTATAAATATATTTATTAGTCCAGTGTTTATTGCTTTTTGATATATTTTTTGTGATGCTGGAAAGATTAATAGTTTTGTATCATCATGTACTTTATGATCTTTTAGTATTTCTGCTGCTTGTTTTAAATCTTCATATCGTCCATTAGTACATGATCCTATCACTGCTTGATCAATATTGGTTCCTTCTATATTGTCTACTGATTTTACATTATCTACATTATGTGGACATGCTACTTGTGGTGGCATTTCTGTTACATCAATATCATATATTTTTTCATATTGTGCATCTTTATCTGATCTAGTTATTTGATAATTTGTAATATTTCTTTTTTGAAGATATTCTTCTGTTTTTTTATCAACTTCCATTATACCATTTTTTGCACCAGCTTCTATTGCCATATTTGTCATTGTCATTCTAGCATCCATACTTAAATCTGTTATTGTTTGACCAGTAAATTCAAGTGTTTTATATGTAGCTCCATAGGATCCTATTGTTTTTATTATATTTAGTATAATATCTTTTGAATATACATTTTCATTTAAAGTTCCTTCAATATTTATTTTTAATGCTGATGGTACTTTAAACCAAGTTTGTCCTGTTGCATATACCATTGCAAGATCTGTTGCACCAAGTCCTGTTGAAAATGCTCCAAAAGCTCCATAAGTACAAGTATGTGAATCTGCCCCAACTATTACATTTGATGGTTTAATATGGCCTTTTTCAGGTAATATTTGATGACATATTCCTTCCCCATGAGTATATTTGTTTGTTATACTTTGTTTTTTTATGAAGTTTGTTGTTACTTTTTGAAATTCTGCTGATCCTATTGTATTTGCGGGATAATTATGATCAAATACTATTACTATTTTTTCAGGATCCCATACTTTATCAGCAAATTTTTCAAATGATTTTATTGTTGGTGGACTTGTTCCATCATGACTCATTGCAATATCTATATCAGCTTGTATCATATCATCAGGTGATACTTCTTTTTTATGTGATGCTTTTGCTAATATTTTTTCTGTTATATTCATTATTATTTAGTCCCTTAATCCTATTTTATCTATTATTTCACAGAATTTTTCATCTGTTATATATTCTCCAGCTTCTCTAGATTTTTTTACATGCTGAACTATAGTTATTAATTTATCATCATCAATTTTTATATTTAAACCATCAAGTTTTGCTTTTACAGCTCTACAACCTGAATGTTTTCCCAATATTAATTTTCTTTTTCTTCCAACCATTTCAGGTAAATATGGTTCATATGTTAATGGTTCTTCTAATACTGCATCTACATGTATTCCAGATTCATGTCTAAATACATTTTTTCCTACTACTGCTTTACTACCGGGAGTTGGAATTTTTGTATATTTTGATACTAATTGTGATAATTCATATAAAACTTCTGTATTATATCCTAAGTCTATATTATATAATAATTTTAGTGCCATTATTATTTCTTCTAATGATGCATTTCCAGCTCTTTCCCCAATTCCATTTACTGTTGTTGATATTGCTGATGCTCCAGCTGTTAATCCTGCAATTGAATTTGCTACTGCTAATCCAAAATCATTATGACAATGTAAAGCTATTTGTATATCTATTTTTTCTCGTATTTTAGATACTAAATATTCCATTCCATATGGACTAATTGATCCAGTAGTATCAGCTATATGAATTCTATCAGCTTTATGTTCTTGAGCTTGTGTATATAATTTAATTAAGAAATCTAAATCTGTTCTTGTTGCATCTTCTGCTGAAAATGCTACAAATAATCCATGATCTTTAGCATAATCTACTGCATTCATACACATATTTATGATATCATCTTTTGGTTTATTCACTTTATATTTTATATGAATATCTGATGCTCCCATAAAAGTTATTATTCCATCTACACCACAATCTAAGGCTGCATCAATATCTTTAGTATTAGCTCTTGTTAAACAGATAATTTGTGCATCAAGATCTTCATCTACTATTTTTTTCACTGATTTTTTCTCATTAGAAGATACTATTGGAAAACCTGCTTCTATTTGATGTATTTTTAATTCATCTAATTTTCTTGCTATTTCTAATTTTTCATTTTGTTTTAAACAAACACCTGGTGTTTGTTCACCATCTCTTAATGTTGTATCATATAATAATATATCTTTTGGAAATTTTAAATCTACTTTATCATTATATATACTTACAAAACTGTCTTTCAATTATACTCATACTCCTTCTTTGACACATAATTTATTAAAATATATTAATTAAATAATCGTTACTAAATTAAAAAGAATAATTAAAAAAAATAATATAACAATAAATTAATTTTTATTATTTATATTAAAAAATATTTTTATTTAAGTATTATTATATTTTATATCTAAAATTTCATTATTAGTTTTCTTAATAAAAAAATAATTTTATATTTAAGATTCTAATAATTCAAGATAAGATCTTTTTTCAAATCCATCAGTGATTCCTAACTTATTAAATAAATCAAAAATATTGTTTTGAACTTCTTCAATATCTACATCATCTTCAACTATAGATTCTATTTCCATATAGTCTCCAATTTTTTTAAGTGAATCTACTGCTATATTAAATTCTTTATACTCGAAGATTACACGATTTTTATCTACTTCTGCAGATTTTTTAAAACCTAATTTTTCAAGAATTAATATCATATTTTTTATATTATCAACATTAACTTCTATTTCTTCACGAGTCTTTGTTTTTTTATCCAAACGAGACCCTTTATATGTTAATATTTTAAAATCGTTATTTGCACAAGAAGTATATCTTATTCTTAATGCTTCATCTGTTTTTCGATAATCTTTATCTGGTGCATTAAAATAAATATCATGTTGTATTTCATCACAAACATATCCAGCATTAAGTTCATCATCGATTTTAGTTAATATTTCATCTTTGTTATCAATTTTTGCCTTAATTTCTACTTCTAACATGAAAAATCATGAACCCCCATAAATATTTTTTGAGAAAAAACATCCTACCCCTATAATAACAAAACATTTTATTCCCATATATACCATATATAAAAGATTACATTTATATTATAGCAAAACCATAAATATATATATTAATTATACATAATTTAGTATTTATTTTTAGTTAAAATTTTTTAATTCAATATTAATAAACTAAACTAATTAATGAGTATACTAAATAACAATATTTTTTTTGATATAAAATACTTATTTGGGAGGAGACTACATAATGGTAGATGTAGAAATTAAAGTAGAAAACATAGTATCTTCTGCAACTCTTGGGAAAAAATTAGAATTACCCCGAGTAGCACCAGCACTAGAAAATGTTGAATATAACCTAGAACAATTTCCAGGATTGGTATTTAAACTAAAAGAACCAAAAACCGCTGCATTAATATTTGGATCTGGAAAATTAGTATGTACAGGGGCAAAATGTAAAGAAAATTCAATAAAAGCAATCCATATTACAGTAGACAAAATGCGAGAAATTGACAAAGATATACCTGAAGACTTTGAAATAATAATCCAAAACATAGTAGCATCAGCAAACCTTGAAAGAACATTAAACTTAGAAGCAGTAGCATTAGATCTTGAAAACACAGAATATGAACCAGAACAATTTCCAGGATTAGTATACAGATTAACAGATCCTAAAATTGTATTATTACTCTTTGGATCAGGAAAAGTAGTCTGTACTGGAGCAAAAACATTTGAAGAAGCACAATTAGGTGTAAAAAAAGCTAAAGAAAGACTTATTGAAACTGGCCTAATTGACGAATAATCACCAATATATTAACTAATTAAAACCATGAACAAAATAAACGCCACCTCCTAATAAAAACACGAAGGGAAAAAACTAAATTTTAAAAAAAGAGAAAAATACAAATTTCTCCATTTTTTTTAAAATCCCACAAAAAAAACCTAAAATAAATTTAAATAAAACAAAATTGGTGATCTTTTGATAAAACTTGTAGCATTTGACTTTGATAAAGTACTAATTGATACAGAAACTATAGATGAAATAGCAAAAATAAATCATACAGACAAAGAAATCTCAAAAATAACACAAGAAGCAATGGAAGGCAAAATATCATTTGAAACTTCAATCAAAAAAAGAGTTAGTCTACTAAAAGGAATAAATACTAATGAAATAAAAAAAGTCTTAAAACCAATACCATACACAATAGGAGCCAAAGAAACTGTAAAAGAACTTAAAAAAAGAGGATACATAATAGCAATAATAACTGGAAGTTTCACAATAATAACCGATGAAGTAAAAAAAGAATTAAACCCAGACTATGTATTTTCTAACATATTAGAAACAGAAGATGGTAAATTAACAGGAAAAATTACAGGACCATTAATAACCCATGATAAGATAGATGTCCTGAAAAATTTGATTAAAGACTTAAATATTTCTTTAGAAGAATGTGCTGCAATAGGTGATGGAGCAAATGACCTTAATATGGTTAAAAATGTTGCATTAGGTATATCATTTAATGGTAAACCAATATTAGAAGAAAATGCTGATAAATTAATAAATAAAAAAGATTTAAGGATGGTATTAGATATAATGACAGATGAAGAAAAAAAGACAAATGAAGAAACAACAGAGGAATCAGGAAAAATAGAACTTAAAATAAAAAACTACTCTGAAACACTCAATGATCTAAAAGAACAAGGAAACAATGGTGACAACGAAAAAGAAGAAACAATAGACGAACAACCAGAAACCGAAGAAGAAACCACAAAAGAAACTGA
>JAUNXU010000067.1 GCA_030539615.1 Methanobacteriaceae archaeon
AAACAAAACAATATTATACTATCATAAATACTTATAAATTAGACAAAATATATATAGTGTTAAAATTATAATAATTAATGTAAGAAAAATAAAAAAAAATAAAAAAAATACTAATTTAAAATATAAAAATAATAAAAAAATAGATATAATCATAATAAAAAGGTGAAATACAAAATGGCAAATCAACATAAAAATAATATTAAAAATACAAAAGAATCTGTATATATGGATGAATTAGATAAATCAATATTAAAGTTATTAAGTGATGATGGAAGAAAATCATATAGGAAAATATCAAGAGAATTAGGAGTATCTGTAGGAACAATACATAACAGAGTAGATAAATTAACCAAATCAGATATTATCACAAAATTTGTACCAGTATTAAATCATGAAAAATTAGGTTATGAATTAACAACAGTAGTTGGTATAGAATTAAGAAGTGGATTAGTAAGTGATGTATTTGACATAACATCATATGAAGAAAATATCTTAGCTGCATATGATGTAACAGGACAATTTGATGCAATAGTAATTACAAAATTTAAAAATACAAATGAATTAAATAACTTCATTAAAGAATTACTAAAAGAAGATATAATCATAAAAACCTATACTCAAACAGTATTAAGTATAGCAAAAGAAGAAATAAATTCTTCAACAGAAATTATCAACAAATAATAAAATTATAAACTTTTTTAACCACTTACTTTTTTTTTAAAAAATATTATCATCTCCAAAAAACAAATAATATTAATTCTTAAAATAAAATACAATTAAAAACAAAACTAATATGAATATATAAAAATAAAAAGAAGGTAAAATATAATAATGAAAATAAAAGAATTTCCAGATACACAAGAAAAACCACCTGAAACAAGAGTATCCTTAACTCGAGTTGGAGTAACAGGAGTAAAAAAACTAATTAAAATTCAAAGAAAAAATAAACGACCAATCATATTATTACCTGAATTTAATGTCTATGTAAATCTACCTGATTATCAAAAAGGGGCTCATATGTCAAGAAATCCAGAAGCAATAAATGAAATAATAGAAGATACAATAACACAACCTGAAACACAATTAGAATCATTATGTGCAAAGTTAGTAAAACATTTACTTGAAAAACATGAATATGCAATTACAGCAGAAACTGAAGCAAAAAGCGAATATATGATAACAAAAGTATCACCAGTAACAAAAAGAAAAACACAAGAAACAACAAAAATAATAGCAAAAGCAATAGCAACAAAAAATAAAGATAATACAATCACAGTAAAAAAAATGATAGGTGCAGAAGTAGTAGGTATGACTGTTTGTCCATGTGCACAAGAATCAACAGAACAAAATACAAAAGATAAATTAAAAGAATTTCTTGATGATAAAACAATAGAAAAAGTAATGAATGTTGTAACATCAGCATCACATAATCAAAGAGGTATAGGAACAATCTTAATAGAAGTACCAGAAAAACAAGATATAAATGTGGAAGATATAATAAACATAATTCAAGATTCAATGAGTTCACCAGTTTGTGAAATATTAAAAAGACCTGATGAAAATCATATAGTAACAAAAGCACATGAAAATCCTGTATTTGTAGAAGATTGTGTAAGAAATATGATTAAAAAACTGATTATAAAATATCCTGAACTACCTGCAGAATCACAATTAACAATAAGACAAGTTAATGAAGAAAGTATACATCAACATAATGCATTTGCAGAAAAAACAACAACAATGGGAGAATTAAGAAAAGAAATGGGGGCAAATTAATATGGAATTAATAGAAATATCAAAAAGAATAATAACATCTTTAGATGCATTTGAAGGATCAAGACCAGTAGTAAATTCAAGAGAAGTAATTATAGTACGTGGACGATCAAAGCTTAAAATAAAAGCAAAAGACATAAAACCAAAATTAAATGAAATATTTAAAGATTTAAATTTAAAAAAAGAATCTATTGAATCTGAAAGAGTAGAAAAGATTGTAGGGCAAATTGATGCAAGATTAAGAATGACTAATGATATAATAGATACTCCTAATGTATTAGGTATAGAAAAATTAAAAAATTCATTTGAAGTAACAGGTTCTGCAGTAGAATATTTAATAGGAACTAAAGATAATATTGTTGTATTTTTAGTAATGGGAATGGATAAATCAGGTATGGGACCAAAATTTGTAGAAACTATGATATCAAAAATAGACCCTAACCAATTATAATTCATATTCTAAAAAAATGGGATGAAGATATAAAATGCAAATAACAAAACAAGAAGCATACAATATACTTACACAAGATTTTCAAGAAAAACAATCAAGAAATCATATAATTACATATACAAAGAATATATTTATTCCAATAACACACATATGCCAAAATAATTGTGGATATTGCACATTTAAAGAAACACCTGAAGAAACAGAAAAATTACTAATGACAAAACAAGAAATAGAAAAACAGATACAAATTGCACAAAAACATAATATAACAGAAGCATTATTTACATTTGGAGAATCTTCAGATAAAAATCCATTAATAAAAGAAGTATTAAAACAAGAAAACTATAATAGTATGTCTGATTATGTATATACTCTTTCAGAAAATATATTAAAAAATACTAATATTTTACCACATACAAATATGGGTATAATTACAAAAAAAGAACTAAAAAAATTAAAAGAAGTAAATGCATCAATGGGATTAATGCTAGAAACTACAAATAAAAAACTATTAAAAACAATAACACATAAAAACAGTCCTGGAAAAAGACCTTCAAAAAGAATAAGATTAATAAAACAAGCTGGAAAACTAAAAATACCATTTACAACAGGATTATTAATAGGTATTGGAGAATCTACTGATGACCATATAGATTCATTATATAAAATACGCGAAATACAAGATAAATATCATCATATACAAGAAATAATCATACAAAACTTCAAACCTAAAAAAGGAACACCAATGGAAAATTATCCTGAACCAAAACAAGAAACAATGATAAGATTAGTACATTTAGCAAAAATATTATTTCCAGATATAAGTATACAAATACCACCAAATCTTAATTCAAATCAAACAAACAAATTCATACAAGCAGGAGCAGATGATCTTGGAGGAATATCAACAATAACTAAAGATTATGTAAATCCTAATGAAGAATGGCCAAATATAATAAATATAAAAAATGAATTAGGAAGTATTGGTTATGAATTAAAAGAAAGATTACCTGTATATAAAAAATTTCGAAAATCAGAATATTTAAGTGAGATTGTTTATGATAAATGTATAAAATTAAATAAAAAAAAGGAATATTTATAGTATTTTTACATCAATAACAGTATGATGTACTCCAGGTGAATATTTTTTTATAGATCTTTTATTAATTACTTCAATTTCTCGATTTTGTTTATTAGCAGCTTCTTTTACTCGTTGAACAGGTCTTTCAAATAATATATTTTCAGGGGTAGATTCATGATAGTGTAATATTCCACCTTCTTTTATGTATTCCATTGCTTTATCTAGATATTTATGTGTTCCACCAATATAACCCATTAATACACGATCAGCTTTAGGTAATTCTTGTTTATTACAATCACCAAGTATAGGAGTTACAATATTTTCAACTTTATTTAATTTTATATTTTCACATAAAAAATTATAAGATACAGGATTAATTTCAATGGAATATATTTTAGAAGGTTTACTATGAACGGCCATAGGAATTGTAAAATAACCAATACCTGCAAACATATCAATAATAGTCTCATTTTCATTAGGAAGTTTACTCATTCGCATTCGTTCACCAGTATTTCCTTTAGACCACATTACTTTTGCAACATCTATTTTATAAAAACAATAATTTTCTCGATGTGTAGTTTCTGTAGTATCACCATATAATATTTTTATT
The DNA here is from genome assembly GCA_030539615.1 of Methanobacteriaceae archaeon. Taxonomy (GTDB): domain Archaea; phylum Methanobacteriota; class Methanobacteria; order Methanobacteriales; family Methanobacteriaceae; genus Methanosphaera. The sequence goes on from JAUNXU010000067.1 coordinate 3,916, forward strand.
TCAGGTTCTCTTTTTTGACCATGAATTGATTTTATTTGCAATATATTATTTATATATGGTAATTTAAGTATTTCTTCCATATTTTCTGGTTTTTTGTGAACTACTAATATGTCACCAATTAATTTTCCTTTCATTAAATTATTTCCTTCTTATTTGTATAATTTCATAACTTTTGTTATATGTTCATGTTGTTGTTTTACTTCATCTTTTAAAGTATTTAAAAGATTTTTATTCATCATAACTGGATGGCTTCTAAATATATATGACTCTATCATTAAATCTAATGCACGTTCTTCAGCTACACTATAATTTTCTTTTTTATATTTTTTACTTTTTTGATATAATAAATTTTCTTCATCAGGATAATCTTTTATATCTTTAGCTAATTGTGTTCCAGGTATTGGTTCAGCAATACTTATAAAATAATCATCTAATGATAAATCTGCAACAAGATCCAATGTTTGATCAAAATCTTCTTCAGTTTCTCCAGGATATGCAACAATAAATGATCCAGCAATCTTTAATCCTGCAAATCTTGCTAAATCTACTGCATTATTTATTTGATCAAGTGTTATTCCTTTTTTCATTTTTTTAAGTATTCTTTGACTACCACTTTCAATTCCATAGAATACCCATTGATTTGTATATTTTTTTATTGCATTTAATGTCTTTGGTGTTACAAGATCTACTCTAATATCAGGTATTGTTAAATTAGCTGGCTTTGTAATGTTACTTATTTCTTTTAAAAGATTAGTAAATTGATCATCATTAATTCTAAAATCTTTACTTCCATATAAAGTTCCAGTTCCACCACTTATAGCAATTCTTTCTGCACCATGATTTTTAAAGTATTTTACTTCTTTAATTATGTCTTCTGTTTTTCTACTACGTATTTCTCTTCCAAAAAAGCAAGGAACTTGACAAAAAGAGCAATGTCCACTACAACCACGATGGGTTTCAATATAAGTATTTGCTCCTCTTATTTGTTCTTTATTTATATCTGATGGTACATAAGGTAAAGAACGATTAATAGATGGTTTAGTTTTTTGTGGATTTATAATAATTTCATTATCATTATTAAGATATGCAATTCCATCAATATTATAAAGATTATTTTTATCATTTGTTTTTTCTAATTTTTTCATAATCTCTAAAATAGTGTCTTCACCTTCACCTAATACAACAATGTCTACATTTAGATTATTTAATATTATTGAAGGATCTCGTGTTATAGGTCCTCCAATTATAGTTATTCCTTTAATACTTTCAATTTCTTTTTTATATTTTATTATATGTATTGTAGATTGTAAACTTATGAAAGTTATTTCATGATTTTGATTATTATTTTCAAATCCTTTTATAAGTGTGGTATTATAATCATTGTCTTTTAAGATTCCAGTTATTAAAAGAGCACCATAATTATAAAATTCTGGTGTTATGACTACTGTTTTTTTATATTTATTTCTATTTGTCATAATATCTTTTTTATACTTTTACTCCTAAGTAATTAATAAGTTCTATTAATTCTTCAAAATTCATTAATTCTGATTTTAATACTTCATTTTGTGTTAAAGTTCCACTAGTTTCTCCATCAACAGTTAATGTATCCGGACCTCTACCAATTATTCGTTTTTTACCATCTTGTTGTAATATTTCTTCAGCTTTCATATCATGGATAAATGCTCTTCCAGGTATTATGATGGTATCTTCAACTTCTTCTAAATTTATTTCTTTTAAATCATCTTCAGTTATTAAACATGCTATTTCTTGATTAGTTGCAATAATGTTTATTTTATCTAAAGCATCTAATTTATTAAATATTTTTTTAAGATATGGGGCAGATATTTTACTAGTTATAATTGTTGCTTTTGCTCGTATTGGTGTTAAAATTTCTAAATATTCATCATTTTTATCATGAGATAATGCATAAGGTGTATTATTTTCAGGATCAGATACTGGAGTACCTGTTACTTTTAAATTATACTCTTTTTGAATTTCAATAACAAGTTCTTCAAATTCTTGAGGTGTTTGTTCTTTAATTCCTGGAACTATTGGTCCATTATTTAATATTAATCCCTGATTTTTAGTATTGGCAAATCTCATTAATATAATTGCTTTAGTTCCCCATGATTCTAAATCACTACAAGTTTGATGTAATATTTCTCCATCATTAACACCAGGTATTATAATTGAAGCAGCATGCACATCACAACTTTCTGAAAATCTTTTTAATGATTCAATTGATGCTTCAGGTGTTGGGTCATTCATCCATTCTTTTCTTAATTTTTCAGTAGTAGAAAATGTTGTAAAAGTTGTTTCTATAACATTATTATTTATTAACTTGTCTACTATGTTTGGATCATCTATTCCTTTTCCACTAGTGTAACCTAAGTGTATTGGTAGTCCGATATTATTTATTCCTGTTGTTAATTCTTCTAAATCTGGATAACAACTAACATCTCCATCTCCACTTATATTTGCCATAAGATCTTTTGTATGTTGAGTCATGAATAATTTATTTTGAAGATCTGACAATACACTAAATGCTGGTAAGAAATCTCTTGTCATATTAGTATCAGATGTACAATGTGAACATCCAATTTGTCCAGGTAAACAATATTTACATCCAAATGCATGTTTTTCTGTTATATTTCTAAAGTAACAATATTTACAAAATCCTCTACAATTTTTTCCGGGTATTCCACCCACATCGGCCATTATTTGCATATGGTATTAATTATCTTTTTTAGTTTTAAAGTATTTTTTTATATTAAGAAAAATTAAGTTATTGAATTGAAAAAAAGAATAAATTAAAAAATAGATATATATTATTATTATATTAAAAAAAAGATAATAGAAAAAATTTATCACAATTATTGATTATTATAAACTATAACTTGGAGATTTAAAATGATAGGAAAAAATACACATATTGTAGATTGTAGAGAAACCCGAGGTATGGGAGAAGGTGGTGGAATCGCACAAAGAGGAACTTTTGCTCAATGTGGTGATGAAGTATTAGCTGTGGGAATGTCTCCTGGACGAAGACATATTACAAAACCTGTTTGTGAAATAACATTTGCACTAAGAGAAGCTAATGTACAAACAAGTACATTGATATTGGATGCTGGCTCAGGTGTTCCACAAGATGCATCAGGAGGTGGTGGTGGAAGTTTATTTGGAGTTTCACCAAAAGAAATTTCTCAAATGGAACGACATCAAATAGTTTTAGTTCATTTAGGTGGTGTGAAAAATCACATTATTTATAAAGCACGCCATATTTTAAAACATGTTGATAAACCAGTTATTATCATCTGTGAATATCCTGTTGATTTAGAAGATTTTGCAGCTATTGGTGTAAAAACTAGAGTAGCTATGCCTGTTGAAGTAAAAACAAAAGGGGTTCTTATTGATGTAATAACAGATGTTATAAGAGGAGAAACATGTCCTCAAGAAAAATTAAATGAAATAATAAGTAAAGTTGAATTAGCAATTGATAACTATGGGTATAATGGGAGTTTACTTAAATAAATTGGGGATATCTCATGGGATTGTCAAATATTTTTTTAACAATAATTTTTATGGGTGTACTTGCATTAATAGCAGGAATATGTACTGATGCAGAATCAAATATGTTATTATCTCTATTTAATCATTATGATGAAAATCAAATAAAAAGCAATACTCTTAAATTATTTAGAAGGCCTGTAGCAGATATTATGATATTTATATCAGCAATAACAACATTATCTTCATCAATATTTTTAGTATTAATTTACTTTAAAATAGAAATAATAAGCTCAATATTACTTTCAACAATAATATCTGTTTTTGTACAAGTAACTTATCAAATAACAGCATTTAATGGAACTATACCTAGTCATTCTCAACATAATCAACCATTATATACAGATGTAATACTAGATAATTTAGGACATGTAATTTCAAGATCTTTCTTATCAATACTTTCTTTAACACTAATTTCTTATGAATTAACTTTAATGACTAATTTATTAACATTAATGCCTATGATAGCATTATTTATTTCATTAATTTTAGGTGTTATAATTTCAATTACAAGTATGTTACATTATAATCAAATAGATATAAAATCAATAAATTTAACAACAATAGATACAGAATCTGACTATTTAAGTTTTACTGGAATAATAACTGGAATATGTTATGCAACAATTTTAATTATCATATTACTATTATCTACAATGCAAAATGCTATAATATTATCAGTAATCTTAATTATAATTTTATTGTTATTAAATAATAAACAGGAAAAAGGGGATATGAAATGAATATAATGCTACTATTCATATCAACAATAATGATAATTTTTGGAATGATCTTACCTAGTGATATTAAAAAAATAGAAAAATCAATAATAAATAAAACAGCAATAAACATTGCAATAGGATCTATAACAATATTATCATTAATTTTAACTATTACACAACCAATAATAAATAGTATATTTACAACTGTATTAATAACAGTAACATCAATAAGCATACTTATAATCTCAATAAATATTATAATAACTCACAATAATCACTCAAGAGATATAATAACAACAAAAGAACATATCATATTTTTAATATCTGGAATTTTAATCACTTTAGGATTAAATATACTATTTTATGTGTTAACACAAATGCAAATAAATTATATGACAAATATAATTCTAACTTTATTAATAATAATACTACTTTCAACAATAACAATAAAAGAAAATCCATTAAAATATGATGTAATAATAAAAAATTTAGTATCTAGTATATTAGTAACAATAATATTAACATTATTAGGTGGTTTTTTATAATGAATGATATAATACCTCATCAACTAATAAGGATATTATCTTTAATAATTGGATTAATAGCAATACCATTAATAAATATTCCTATAATAGGACAACTAATAATAATCATGGCAATATCATTAACATTAATCTGGACAACTAATATATTACGAATACAAAAAGTAGATAATCAAAAAATAATA
>JAUNXU010000138.1 GCA_030539615.1 Methanobacteriaceae archaeon
ATATATTTAATTAATCATTAAACGGAGGTGTAAAACTGGTTAACAATGATTTTTTTAAATTTGAAAATGAAAATCTAGATTTGCCTTTTTATAACAAAGAATTTCCTTTATCTAAAAAAGCACTTATTGGATTTATTATAGTATTCATAATACCTTTTGTATTGGCATTTGGAAATATTAAAACATATATACCATTTGGTTGTATATTATTAATTTCAGGACTTTTAGCTATTGGTATTGCTTCAAAAGGTAATTTTAAATCAATTTGTAAAAAAGTTCATAAAAGTGATATTAAGTTAATTGTTGTATTAATAATATTAGAAGCTATATTTTCAATATCTGTTAGTATGATTGAACTGTTAGCTTTTGGTATTCATAGTAATCCTAATCCTGTTTTTGGTAGCTCTAAATCAGTATTATTATATATTGAGTTAATTTTTGATTTATTTGGTGAAGAATTATTTAAATTAATTGGGATTTTCTTATTTACATATATATTTTATAAAATTAGTAAAAATCGTAAATTATCAATTATTTTAGCAGCTTTTATTACTTTAAGTTGTTTTGGATTATTACATGCTCCAGAATATGGTAATGTATTTCATGCTTTAGTTTCAATTGGTTATGCTTCAGTATTCACTGTATATGCATATATTAAAACTAAGAACATTTTTGTTTCTTATTTAATTCATTTAATTTTTGATTATGTTTTTATTATATTAGGAACTGTATTGGCAGGTTTAGTTTAAAGTTTTAATTAAAGTTAAAGTACAATTTATTGATAAATTTTGAGAATTTTTATTTAATTTCTATTATTTTCATGTTACTTTTAGTTAAATAAATTCTTCTATTAAAATCTTATTTAATAGATTTTTCTATTTTTTTAATTTCGTTAATATAATAAAAAATGATCATTAACAATCATTTATTAAATATTTCAAAATAAAAAAAAATAGGGGAAAAATAATAAATAAAGTTCTGTTTGTTGTTTTTGTTTATTGTATTATTGTATTCTTTTATAGTTTAATGTTAAGTTGTATATTTTTGGATTGTAATTGTTTGCTAGAGTATAATAATTTATTTTTTCTTCATTGTTTACTGTTACTGATGATTTTTCTAGAGTTTTTGTGATTGTGAAGTTTATTGTTTGTTCACTTGGAGTGAATTTATCATTTCTTAAGTATTTTACTGTTAGATTGTATTGTTTTGTACTATAGTTTTCTGGTATATGGTATGTGTAGTTTATTGTTCCGTTTATTACCTGTATTTTTATTGATTGTCCATAGTCATCTTTTAGTGTTTTTCCATTGATTTTTATTACTACTTCACCTGTAGTTATTGGTTGTTTATTTTTATCTGTTATACTAGCTTGTATTGTCATGTTTGATCCAGGATTTATAATAGGTGTGATATAAGTTATTTTTGTTGAAGTGGGTAATGCATTTATTGTTAAGAATATTGACTCATTTGTTGAGATACCCTCTGTTTTTAGTGTTATGTTTGTTATTCCACTTTTTGTTCCTGTAAATATTGTTGTACTTGTCCCATTTTGTATAGTATTAATTAT
>JAUNXU010000068.1 GCA_030539615.1 Methanobacteriaceae archaeon
TAAATATAAATGGAACTGTAACAGATATTAATGATAATAAAATAAATAATGCATTAATTAACATTTATATAAATAATACCCTTATTGATAAAGTAACTACAATAAATGGAACCTACAATACATCTTATGTATTTAATAGTCAAGGAGTATACATTATAAAAGTAGAAATTAATGACACAAAACAATATAATTCCATTAATGCAACAAATAAAATTAATGTATCTAGAATAACTACTAATTTAATAGTTAATCCTGTAAATATAAATACAACAGAAAAATTCAATATAACAGGAACTCTCAAAGATTATTATAGAAATCCAATAACTAATGCAATAATCAACATAAATATCAACAATAAAACATATACAACTTTAACCAATTCCAAAGGAATATATAACTTCCAATATATGTTTGATCAAACAGTAAATAAAACAATAATTGTATCATATAATGGTAATAATACTTATAATAGTACTCAAAAACAAATACAAGCAAATGTAACATTAATACCTACTAAAATTATATTAGAAAAAATAACTGCAACAATAGAAGAAACAATACAACTAACTGCAATAATATTAGACCAAAACAATAATAATATAAACAGTGGAAATATAGTATTTAAACTAAATGGTGTAACTCTCAAATATTCAAATGGAACACCTATTAAATTACAAGTTAGAAATGGAAAAGCAACATTAAATTATACAATACCTAAAAATTTCAGTGCTAAAAAATACACAATAACTACCATTTATAGTAAAACAAATAAATATGATACATCTACAACAAATAGTACATTAACAGTTATTAAAAAAGGAACAATTACAATAGTAGATGATATAACAGCAGTAAAAGATACTACCACCCATTTTATAGCAAGATCATATGATATTAATGGCAATTTAATTAAAAATGGTCTTGTTGAATTTAAACTAAATGGTAAAACATTACTAAGTAAAATATCCATAATAAATGGAAAAGCAACATATGACTATATTATACCTACAAATTTTAGTGCTAAAAATTATACAATAAGTGCAATATATGTAGGAAATAGTTCATACACCCAATCAAGAGCAAATGGAACATTAACAATTCTTAAAGGAAATGTAAATATAACTACATCTCTTGTAACAACATATGCTGGACAAACAATTAATTTAACATCAAAAATTAATACTATAAATGGCAATAATATAAACTCAGGAACAGTAATATTTAAAATAAATGGTAAAACATTAAAAAATTCTAATGGAACTACACTTAAAACAACAGTAATAAATGGAACAGCAACATTAACATACACTATACCAAAAAATTATATTGCTAAAAACTATACTATAACAGCAGTATTTTCTGATAAAAATTATAATCTTTGTGAAAATAACAATACATTAATCATTAAAGATAATATTTCAAATAAAATGTATAATTCAAAATTAATAACACTAAAATCAACTAATAATATAATTGTTAACAATTATGAAGAATTATACAACTCAATAGAAAACATAAAAACAGGAAATAATCAAGAATACATAATAAATCTTAACAATGGAACATACACTATAACAAAACCAATTAATTGGTCAAACACAACAAATACAAAAACATTAACAATAAATGGAAATAACCAAACAATAAATGGACAATACACAAAAAACTTCATAACTATAGACAATGGATTTACACTAAATATTAACAACATCATAATAACAAACACCAACAAAACAGCAATAGCCGTACTAAACGGGACATTAAATATTGTTAATTCCACATTTATAAACAATACAATAGAAGGTTTAGATCCTTATGATGAAAATGGATTAAATGGTGGATCCATATATAATAATGGTTCTGTAACAATATTTAATTCAAAATTCATAGATAATAAAGCATTTTGGACTGAAAATAAAACCATGACTCGTGGTGGAGTCATTTATAATGAAGGAAATCTACTTATTGACAGTTCCTATTTCAAAAACAATACCTCAAATATAGGTGGAGCAATTTTTAATTTAGGAAATATAACATTTAAATACACTTTACGTAATACACAATTTATCAATAACAAAGCAATTGATTATGATCCAAAAACTCAAGGTGAAACTTGTCTAGGTGGAGCAATATATTCAATCCAAAGTTTAGTTATAAATCATGTGAATTTCATTAATAATAATGCTGGAGGTAGTGGAGGTGCAATTGGAATAATTGGTAAAGAAATATCAGGAAATTATAATGTAGAACTAAAAAATTCATACTTTATAAATAACACAGCAGATATTGAAGCTGGAGCAGTTTATTTACAAAATACACGTGCTTCTTTAAAAAATATCTTATTTGAAAACAACACAGCATTAAATAATATTACAGGAGCTGGTATTGGTGGAGCTATATCAGGTTTAAGATCAAAAGATATTAATATTGTTAATTGTTCTTTTATAAATAATAAAGCAATTGCAAATAAAATACCAAATATTAATAATTCATCATATGGTGGAGCAATAATTGTAACAGGACATCCTTTATATATTGATAATTGTATTTTTACAAATAATTTTGCAGAATTTGGAGGAACTATCTTTTCTACAATATTAACCATTCGAAATTCAATATTCTTAAATAATAATGCAACAAATGGTGGAGTTATTGCTAATGGTTATTCTGTTGATTTTGATGATAATCTCCAGTATGGTTCTGTTGATATTAAAAATACAACATTCATAAAAAATACTGCAAAAACTGGAGGAGCAATAGAAACACATGGATCAAATATGAATCTTGTAAATATAATATTTTCAGATAACACTGCAACAAGTAAAGGAGGAGCAATATACACAACACCAGACGAATTAAATATTACAAAAACCACCATACAAAAATCAACATTCTCAAATAATAAAGTAATATCCACAAATCAAGATGCATATGGTGGAGCAATATATGTTGAAAACTCTACAATGTACTTAAAAAATAATATTTTTAAAAATAATCAAGTAATAACCAATGATAACCAAACATACGGTGGAGCAATATACATATTTAATAATCAAAACACAAGTAACAAAATCATAAACACACAATTTACAAACAATACATTAAACTATAATAATTCAAATTACAATTCAAATGGTGGAGCAATACACATAACAACAACAAATGATGGTACAAAAAGTATTACTGAAAAAATAGAAATTACTAACTCTACATTTATAAACAATTCTGCTAGAAAAGATGGTGGAGCAATATTTTCAAAAATAGCAGAAACAGCTATAACAAATTCTCTATTTATAAATAATAAAGCAATTTCTTTCAATACAACACAGGATTCTGTTGGTGGAGCAATTAAAGTATCAGATTTATTAAAAGTGAAAAATTCATTATTTGAAAATAATTCAGCAGGTACACTTGGTGGAGCAATATCATTATTATTACAAAAAACTACATCCAATTATATTATTAATACAACATTTATAAAGAATACTCAGACAGTATATAATGAAAATTATAATTTTGGTGGTGGAGCAGTAAGTATCATACGAATCAATGGATATGCCAAGATCAAACTTCAAAATAATATATTTATAAATAATTCTGCAGGTAAAAAAGGAGGAGCCCTTTATTTATTTAATAATGATGCTGAAATTATGAATTCAGATTTTATGAATAATATAGCTTCTGAAGGTGGAGCAATATTTTATCGAAGTGGGACAATTCAAAGTTTAAATAATACTTACACCAATAACATAGCAAAAAATGCTGGATCAACAATATTAACCTATTTTACTGAGATTAATATAATAAATTCCCAATTTTCTAATAGTAAATCTAATATATCAATAATAGAATTATATTTCTCAAAAACCGAATTATCCAATAATATATTTAAAAATAATACTTTGTTAACAAATAATTGTGGAATAATAACTTATGAAAGTATAATAGACTTTTTTAATTTTACAAGTTATGTTGCTATTATAAAAAATAATGTATTTACAGATAACATATTAAATAATAATACTTTATTATATCTCAATGGTGTTGCAAATAACACTAAAATAACCATACAAGAAAACATATTCAAAAATAATATTAATTCAGAAGAAAGTCCATTAATATACATAAATGGAGATCAAAATAAAACTTACGAAAAAATACATATAAACTACAACATAATAACAAATACAGAAAATACACAAATAATAGCAACAAATAATGCAACAACAGGAATAATAGATGCTAAGTACAATTGGTGGGGATCAAACAATCAAAACAACACTAATACCAAAAGTATAGATAGTTCATGTCCAATAATAATGACATTCAATAATAACACCCAATGGACAAACCAAAAAATGACATTTACACTAGCTCTAAATAAATACAACCAAACAGGAACAATAAAAACATTAACCCATACAATGCCTAAAATTACAGCAACAATAACCTATCAAAACACAACAATCACAAAAACATTCACCAACTTTACACAAATAACACCACAAGAAACAATAAATAAGATAACAGCAACAATAGACAATCAAACAATAACACTAAAACCACAAAAACAAGCAACAGTAAAAATATTAACACAAAATATGACAGTGAAAACTAATGATACAATACAATTAATAACAATGTTAATGGATACAAAAACTAAACAAATAATAGAAACAGGAAAAATAGCAATAAAAATAAACAATAAAACAATAGGACATGCATACATCAAAGATGGAATAGGATACTACAACTACAAAATGAACCATAGCCCTAAAACATACAACCTAACAGTAATATTCTCATCAGACACATACATAAGAACAGAAGATACAACACAAATAACAGTAACAAAAAGAGTACAAACTTAACAATACTCTTTTTTTTCTTATTTTAAAAAAAGTATGCTAATTTTTTTTATGATTATGATAAATTTAAAATTTTATCTAACATCAAATAGACCTAATTTTAACATCATATATAATTTATTTTGTTCCCCCACTCAATCTAATAAACAAAGAAATCCATAAAGTACATGATTAATTATGTAATTTATTAGAGAATAAGTTTAAATAAGATAATATCATATGAAAATATAAAGTATTAATTCTAAATTTATAAAAATAAAAAAAAGCAAGATGATAACATGGAAATTAAACAAACTAATAAAAATGATTTAATTATAATTGAAGTTTCTGGAAGAATCGATACTAATAACTCTCTAGAACTTGCTAGTGTTTTAAACAATATTTCCACAGATATTCCATTAATACTAGATTTAAAAGATTTAGAATTTATATCAAGTTCTGGTCTTAGAATTTTATTAGCTAAACAAAAAGCTGTGAATAATAAAAAAAATTTAGAAATTTATAATGTTCCTGATAATATTATGGAAGTTTTCGAAACAACAGGTTTTACTAAATTTTTAACAATAAAATTTGGTAATGTAAAACAGATCAATACAATAAAAGAAGACATAACTAACAATTTTAAAGATGAAAATAATTTATCTTTTCCTGGTAAAATAAATACAAAACTCGTAAAAGAAGGAAAAGAATATTATAATCAATTAATAGAAATGACATATGATCCTTATAAAGCTGGAGAAGAATTTTTATTAAAAATAGTAAAAGAAAATAAAGATACAGAATATGGTAAAAAATATAATTTTAAAGATATTCATTCTATTAAAGACTTTCAAGAAAATGTTCCATTAAGTAATTATGATAATTATGAAAAATATATAAATGAGATGATTAATGAAAATAAAACTAATTTAATAACAGTTTATCCTATTAATTTTTATACAAAAACATCTGGTACAACAGGAGATCCTAAAAAGATTCCTTTATCAGATAAAGCAATAAAAGAAAATATTTATCCAACATTACATCAATATAGAAGTTACATTATGGCAAATAAAAATATAAATTGGATTAATAATAAAATGTTAAATCTTGTTGAAATTTCAATAAATAAATTAGAAAATGGATCTTCTTTTGGATCTATATCTAGTAAAATGATGTTTGATTTAACAGATGATCCTTCAAGTATGTATATTTCACCAAATGATGTGACTTTTACTAATTTAGATGTTGATTCTAGATATATTAATAGTATATTTGCATTGATGAATAAAGATTTATCATTTGTATTTTGTACTTATCTTGGTTTATTTGTTCATTTACTAACTTATATTCAAAGTAATTGGGAATTATTAGTTAAAGATATTGCACATGGAACTATTGATGATTCTATTGAAATTCCAGAAGATATTAAACAAAAAATATTGAAAGATATTAAACCTATGCCTGAAAGAGCTAAAGAATTACAAAATATTTTTGAAAAAGGATTTATTGATGGTTATGCTTCTAAAGTTTGGCCTAAATTAGAAATTATTTATGGTGTGGGAACTGGTGGTTTTACGAATTATCAAATTAAAGTTCGAAATGCATTTAATGAAAATTTAAGTATATTTTTACAAGGTTTAAGTGCTTCTGAAGGTATATTTACAGTACCATTAAATGTTGATGATAGTAAATCTATGCCTGTTTTAAATTCTATATTCTACGAATTTATAGAAGAAAATACAGATAATTCAGAAGTTCTTACTTTAGATCAATTAGAAATTGGTAAAAAATATGAAATAATTATAACTAATTTATCAGGATTTTATAGATATAAAATGGGGGATGTTGCTAAAGTTGTTGGTATGAAAAATAAAACACCCTTATTTGAGTTTTTATATAGGAAAAATAATGTTTTAAATGCAACAGGTGAAAAAACTACAGAAGAAGCTTTAACTGAAACTATAAATAATACAAAAAATGAATTAAAATTTGATATATTTGAATATTCTGTATTTGCTAATATGGATGTTAATCCAATACAATATACTTATTTATTAGAATTAATAAAAACTCCTGATAAACTAGATATTAATGATATTGAAAATACATTAACTAAATATTTAAGTAAAAACAATCCTGTTTATGGTTTTAAAGTTCAAAATAAAATACTTAATAAGATTAAAGTACGTTTATTACAACCAGAAACATATTTGCTTTATTCTGATTTAAGAGTTATGGAAGGAGGTTCATCTGCTCAAATTAAACCACCAAGAATTATAACAAATAAAAAACATGAAAAATTCTTCTTAACATTATGTGAAGAATAGTAATCTATCTTATTGCAGAAAAACAGGTGATTTTTGTGTATACTTATACCAATCAATTATTATCATCCCTTTATAAATCATACATTTATGTAACTATAATTGCTACATTAGCTACAATTTTAGGTGTTATTATTAATGGGATAATAATTGGTAATTTTTTAGGTAATATTGGACTTGTTGCATTTGGAATAGCAACACCTATTACTTATGGAATATTAGCTATATCATACATATTTGCAAATGGTGGATCTATTGTTTGTTCAAATAATATGACAAATGAAAAAAGAGTTAATAATAATTTCACAGTAACATGTACTGTTTCATTAATTATTTCAATAGTATTAACTATTGTTTTATATTCATTTTCTCAGAATATTGCAATGTTATTAGGAGCTTCTAATATTACATTAATACCGACAACAGCTTATTTAAGAGGAATTATACTTGGAATTATACCAAATATATTTACTATGATATTTATTAATTATTCTAGAATTGATGGTTATCCTAAACTTGGTTTTATAACATCAATTATAATAACCATAGCTAATTTAATTTTAGATTTAATATTTATCTTAGTATTTAATTGGGGTATTGGAGGAGTTGCAATTGCAACATCTCTTAGTTATTGTTTAGGCACTATAATAACTTTATATCATTTTTTAAGTGATAAAAGTTCTTATAAACTAACAAAAAATATTGAATTTATAAATGAAATTAAAGAAATTATAAAAACAGGAATTCCTAGTGCTTTAAATCAAACATACAATATGTTTCGTACAATAATAACAAATACTATTGGAATTACAATTGGAGGAGTTATTTTAATGGGTGCTTTATCAATACAATCCAATGTTTATATGTTATTATGTGGAGTAGGTGTTGGTATTGGATCAACAACAATGGCTTTAGGAGGAATATTTTATGGAAATCATGATAAAAAATTAGTTACTAATTTATTAAAAATGTCTGTAAAATATGCATTATTAGTAATAGTCAGTATAACAATAATCTTATTCATATTTGCACCATTTTTCGTCCAATTATTTGGAAAAAATCCGGAAGTATATGATACAGCAATTAATGGTTTAAGAATATTTTCATTTTCATTACCATTTTCAGGATTATGTTATATTTTCTTAAATTTCTATAATGCAACAAAACAGTTAAAAATTGCAAATTATATAGGATTTGCACATAGTTTCCTATTTTTATCTTTATCAGCAATAATATTAAGTAATTTAACGGGAACAAATGGTTTATGGCTAAGTTTTACTGTAGGTCATTTATCAACATTAATTGGTTTATTAATTATTATTAAATTAAAAACTGGAAAATTTCCAAGAAAAATTGAAGATATGGTTATCATGGAACATGACGAGTTTCCAGAAGAAAATATGCTAAATACATCTATTTCAAATGAAAATTCATTATTAAAATTATCAGAAGATATTCCTAGTCTTTTAAAAGATGAAAATCTTAATGAAAAAACATTAAATAGAATATCTTTAATAATAGAAGAAATTGGAAAAAATATATTAATTCATGGTTTTAAATCTAAAAAAGATAAACATTTAGATATTAGAATTAAATATA
>JAUNXU010000139.1 GCA_030539615.1 Methanobacteriaceae archaeon
TAAATATGATGTATCCACGTCTAAAATTAGCACGAAATTTACTAAAAGAAGATGGTGTGATCTTCATAAGTATTGATGATCATGAAGTAGAAAATCTTAAAAAAATATGTAATGAAATATTTGGGGAAGAAAATTTTGTTGCTACATTAATTCGACAAACTAGGAAAGGTGGGGGTAGTATGTCTCGTTATATATCTACTGATCATGATTATATTCTGTTGTTTGCAAAAAATTTATCTAATTTGAAAAGATTTTATATTCCTTATGATAAAAAGTATATTAAACGATATAATGAAACAGATGATAAAGGTCGATATTTTTGGGATACTTTTGCAAGAAATCGTCAAGGGAGTTCTAATTTTTATACTATTACAGCACCTGATGGAGAAAAATTAACTAATGCATGGATTTATAAGGAAGATAAATTTAAAAATTTATTTCATAATAATGAAATTAGATTTAAAAAATTAAAAAAGGGATGGTCTGTTCAGGTTAAACAAAGAATAAATAATGAAGGTCAAATAATGAGAAGCCTAATTACAGATTGTACTAATGAATATGGTACTAAATCAATTAATGAACTAATAGGAAAAGAAGTTTTCACATATGCAAAACCATCAGAATTAATAAAACATTTAATAAAATCTTTAGGTAATTCTAAAGAGATCGTTCTTGATTTTTTTTCTGGTTCTTCAACAACTGCTCAAGGTATATTTGAATTTAATAATGATGAAAACTTTAATCATTCTTTTATAATGGTTCAACTTCCTGAACCTACTGATGAAAAGTCTAAAGCTTTTAAATCAGGTTATGATAATATTTGTAGGATTGGTAAGGAACGTATTAGGCGTGCGGGTGATAAAATAGTTGAAGAATCTGGAAATAAAGATTTAGATATTGGTTTTAAGGTTTTTAAGTTGGATTCTAGTAATTTGGAAAAATGGGATCCTGATTATAAAGAAGACATTAAACAAACATTATTAACAAGCAAAACTAATATTAAAGAGAATCGATCATCAGAAGATTTAGTTTATGAGATCATGCTAAAGTATGGTATTAATTTGACTTTGCCTATTGAAGAGTATGAATTGGAGGGTAATGTTATTTATTCTGTTGGTTATGGGGCTTTACTTATTTGTTTAGATAATAAAATTACAACAAGTATAATCGATTCAATACTTAAGTTAAAAGAAGATTTTGAAGTTATAAGGGTTGTTTTTAAGGATAATGGTTTTGCATCTGATAGTGATAAGACTAATATTAAAGAAAGTTTAAAAGTAAATAATATAGATGAATTTATAACAATATAAATGGTGAGATAATGAATGAAATGGGATGGGATGGAAAAAGTAAAGATATTTTTGGAGACAATATTTCTAAATTAAAAGAGTTATTTCCAGAGATAGTTACAGAAGATAAAATAAATTTTGAAAAATTAGAATTACTTCTTGGAAAAGAAATAGATAATTCAAGTGAAAGATATAATTTCACATGGCCAGGTAAAACTCAAAGTATAAAAGAATCACAA
>JAUNXU010000069.1 GCA_030539615.1 Methanobacteriaceae archaeon
AAATATTATCAATAATAATTTTCTTAACTATTAGATTATACTATTAATAATAATCCTATAGATTTTAAAATAGATAAAAGAGATATTTCTCAATTAAAAAATAATAAATTAAATTCACAAGACAGTACTGATTTAAAATTTTATTCTTTAAAATTAAATTCATGTATTGATTTAAGATTTAAAATTAATTCATTATTTATAAAAAATGGTATTTATGTAAATAAAATGAATTTAGAAGAAGATAATTTAGAAGATTATTTCACATCTTTAATAAGTTGTGATATTTATGATTAAACTTATAAAATCAGAATTTTTAAAATTAAAAGGTTCTAAAATATTTCCAATTACTATTATTGCAAGTTTAATTTCTCCTTTAATGATGTTAGTTGCTATGTTCAAACAAAGACAACATGATCCAAGTATAATATTTACTTTAAATGGATTATTTTTACAAACAAATACTTATGTATTACTATTATTTGGTTTAGTTATTTTTGGAGTTATAGCTGCATTTTTATTTACTCGTGAATATAATGAACATACTCTTAAGACAATATTACCTATTCCTGTATCTAGAACTAAGTTTTTAATAAGTAAATTTATAATGTTATATATTTGGATATTTATTTTAATTTCAGTTACTTTTATTGGAACTATTTTTATTGCTTATATTGGTAATGTTACAGAAATTACATTAAATGTTATTTTAACAGGATTTTATCAATATGTTATGGGTGGAAGTTTATTATTTTTAGTTTTAAGTCCTATAATTTTCATAGCGTTGTGGTCTAAAAACTTAGTTCCAACGGTTATTGTAACAATTATTATTGGGTTAATTAATTTAATTATAAGTAATGATAATATAGCTGCAATATTTCCATGGTCAAGTACATATTTTTTTGCAATTGGAAAAATTGAATCTATGGGTTATGAATTTTATGATCCTTTGATATGTATATTTATAACTTTCTTAATTGGATTTATTGCATCTATTTATTATTTTAATAAAAAAGACATAATCTTATAATTGTTTAATTATTTTTTTTAGATGATTTAATTAATAATAAGATTAATACATAGTATAAGAGAATTTATTATAGTGAGAGATATGAAAAGGATTTTATGGTATTTAATTGCCGGTACTAAAGGTGGAGTTAATCGAGCAAAAATTATAAACTCTTTACATGACCAACCATATAATCTTAATCAACTTTCAAAAGTTTTAGATGTTGATTATAGAACTATTATGCACCATATAAAAATTTTAAAAGAAAATCAAGTTGTATTATCTGTTGGTAAAAAGTATGGTGCTTTATATTATTTAACAGATCAGATGGAAGAAAATTATAATGAATTTAAAAAAATATGGGATAAAATTAAAGATAAATAAACAATATTTAATTAAAAAAAATCAATTTGGTGATTGAATGGCTGTAAGTCCAACAATTCAAAACATAACATTTATTATTGCAACAACACTTGGTATAATTAATATAATTTTATTAGTTTGTTTATCCAAAGTTTATTTTAATAATTATAAACAAATTAAATCTTCTTTTACTAAGGGATACTTAATTTTTGCTTTATTTTTATTGTTACAAAGTATATTTTTAACAGTTTGTTCTATAACTTATAATGGACCAAGTCTTTTATTTGCTGTAAATAATTTATTATTATGTATTGCTTTAGGATTTCTATTAAAAAATATATTACAATGATTTATTATAATAATTGTAATAAAATTCTAAATTAAATAAATATACTTTGGAAAGTTTTCATTGTTTCAAATAAAGAAAATAAAATTTTCTAAAAAATGACTTTTAACAACACATTATAATAAAAGAATAAAATAATTAAAGTAGGTATATTAATGGTAAATATAATAAACACATTTCATGAAGCATTTACATATTCAAAACAAAATATAAGAAGACTTTTATTTATTGGTTTAATTGCAGTAATTGGTGATTTAAATAATATTTTAGAAAATATTAATATTCCTGATGAAATAGGAATTATATTAGGAATAATTACTATTATTGCTGCTTTGATTTTAGCAGGTTTTGAACATGGAATAATTAGAGAAACTAGTAATTTTAATAATGAAATTCCTCATTTTAGTTGGATAGAAAATATAAAAGAAGGTATAAATGTATGGTTACAGGAGATTATTTTTTGTATACTTCCGTTATCAATTATATTAGGTATTTTTTTGATTGCTTTTAATGATAGTGTATTACATGATTTTATAATATTATTAATTCAAAATAATGGGATAATAGCGAGTTATGCTTTAACAGACCCTATAATAGAACATGTTATTTTACTTTTCATAGTTGCATTTATTTTATTTGCTATTTGTGAATTATTTTGGCTTATTTCTATTTGTAGGTTAGCTAAATATGGTAAGTTACGAGAAGGGCTTAATTTTATAGGAATTATTAAGGATCTTAATCAACTTGGATGGGGTTCTGTTCTTTTGTGGGTAATTGTTTTAGCAATCTTTACAGGAGTATTAACTTTTATTGGATCATTAGTTAAGATGATACCTTTTATTGGTCATTTAATTGTAGCATTGATTATTTTACCATTTACATTATTATTTACTGGTGCTGCTACTGGTTTTTTATATAGTTATGTAAAATAATCTAAATTTATTATATTTTTTTGAGTAAAAAGAAGGAAATAATAATTATTGTATTTTTTTATGTCTTTGTCTTTTTTCTTTTATTGTGATAGTTTCTGGTGGTCGTCCATTTAATAATATAAATTTATTTACTTTGTCTATTGTTTCTAAATATTCATTTTTATAGATTATACAGCTTTTTATTTTTATTTCTTCAGGTAATTTTTTATTTTGCTTATTTTGTGTTAATATTTGTTCTATAAATTTTCGATATTCTTGTTTTGTTATTGTTATCTTATTTTTTCTTATTGTCATTTTTATCTATTTATTGAAAATAGTCTGTTAGTTCTATTTTATTTTGTATTTTTTCTTTATTTTGTTTTGATGTATAAAGTGCTAATTCAGTATTATTGTATTGTGTTTGTCTTAGTGTATTTACTATATTTGATATTTTTGATAATGGTTGTAATTCTTGTTTTGTTGTTACATTTATACTCATTTCTTTTAGTGTTGGTACTTCAGGTAGATCAAGTATTATTTCTTTTGGTTTTATTTTCATTTTTTCTGCTATTTCTATTTGTATTTTTTCTATTTCTGATTGTGGTGTATTTAATGTTTTTTCTGGATTTTCTAATTCTGATATATTTAATGTTTTTGCTTTTTTGTATAGTTTTCGATCTTGTATATCATTTATTATTTGTTGTGGTGTTCCTGGTGTTTGTTGTGCTGTATGTATTAATTCTACTTCATCAAAATATGTTAATTCTTTTTCTTTTATTATATTTTCTTCAAGTAATGTTTTTAAACATACTCTAAACATACTATTTACTATTCTTGTTGTATGGTGTTGATATACACTTGGATACATGAAATACCTTGCTAGTAATGTTGATTCTGCAGCTTGAACCCCTTTTGGTTTTAATGTTAAATTATTATCAGTTAATTCTAGAGTATACATTAATCTTTCTATATCTATTACACCATATGCTACTCCTGTATAATGTGAATCTCTTTTTAGATAGTCCATTCTATCAACATCTAATTCTCCACTTATAATTTGACCATATGAAGTTTGACCACTTAAAGTTTTTATTATTTCTTTTGTAGTGAATTTTTCTTTTATTATGTCTGTTATTGTTGAGTTTTTAATTATTTGTTTTGAGATTTCTTCATGTTTTGTTTTTAATACTCTTTCTGATACATGTGAAAATGGTGCATGTCCTATATCATGAAGTAATGCGGTTGTTCTTAATAATTCTATAGTATCTTCATTAAGTTTTAAATTATTACCTAATTTTCCGGCTAGATACATTGTTCCTATAGAATGTTCAAATCGAGTGTGGTTTGCTCCAGGATATATTAGATTAGTAAATCCTAATTGTTTTATTCTTCTTAATCTTTGCATTTCTTTAGTATCTAATATTCTTAATTCATAGGGTGTTAATTCCAGATCTCCATGTATACTATCTCTTATAAATCCCATTATTATCACCTCACTTATTATAATTGACTAACTTCTTTTTGATTCAAATATTTTATTCTTTCTACTCCATTTATATCTTTAATTATTTTGGTAACTGATTTTGGTATTAATTTTTCCCAATTACCATTATTTAACATTCGACGTCTTACTTCTGTTCCAGAATACTCTTTTCTATTAAATAATGGTGGTGTAATTACATCATAATGGTTTTCTTGGAATAGTTCTTTTACTAATGGATTTCCACTATATATCTTTGTAAATGGTGGTGTTAACATTTTAACATGTGCTACCCATAAAGAATTACATGCAATATCTTCTAATGGTATTATATAATACCTACTTGGATCTATATTATGTTCTGTTAATGCTTTTGACAACATAAGAATTCTTTCTCCTGCTGTAAAAGGATTTTCTATTGTATGACTAATTTGGGCACTTCCAATTCCTATAATTATTTCATCCATTTCTTTTAATGTTTCTTTTATTACACTTATATGTCCATTATGTATTGGTTGCATTCGCCCTATTAAGGTTCCTCTTTTAGTAATTACAACCACCTCCATAATATTTTTATTATGTTTTTCTTTTATTAGTATTATATTTATTGTATTATTTATATATAATATCTAGTTTATTAAAATAAGAGTGGATTATTTAGAAAGAAATAATATTTATAATTTTAAGGATATACATGATTAATAACTATTTAAAAATTATTGTAAAAAGAATTTATTAAAATTTTATGTGATTAAATTGATAAAAATTGAGAATTTAACAAAAATCTATAAGTTACAAGATAATACTAGAATAAAAGCATTGGATCAGTTATCATTAACAATTGAAGATAATGAGATTTATGGAATTATGGGAGTAAGTGGATCAGGAAAATCTTCTTTACTTAGAATATTGCGTGGTGTTGAACCTTTTGATGAAGGTAAAATCATTATTAATGATATAGAAATTACTCCTGAGAATTATAATGAAAAAAAACAGATTTTAAAAGAAAAAACAGCTATTCATTTACAAAGATCTTTTGGTTTATGGCCTACTACACCTTTAGATAATATTGTTAAAAAATTATATGGGTTAAAATATGGTGAAGAATCTTTAACAGATACTGAAGAAGCTTATGAAGAATTTGAAGAAGATGCTAAAGAAATTCTAGAAACTGTTGATTTAACTGATAAAATAGGTCATTATGCTCCTGTTTTAAGTGGTGGTGAAAAACAAAGATTGGTTCTTGCAAGACAATTAGCAAAAAAACCTGAAATTTTATTATTAGATGAACCTGCTACTATGGCAAGTCCACGTTATAAAAAAGAATTATTAGACACTATTAAAAAAATTAATAATAAATTTGGTACTACTATTATTATTGTTTCTCATCAACCAGAAATTCAAGAATATCTTTGTAGTAAAACTGCTCTTATTTATAATGGTAAACTAGAAATGGAAGATAATACATCATCTGTTGTTAGTAAATTTTTATCATATATGCCTGAAAAAGAAAAGATTGGTAAAAAAGATCGTACACAACCTTTAATTAAAATTAATAATATTGCTAGAGATTATTATCTTTATAAAGGCGGTCATGTTTTATATTTAGATCATATTTCTGATCAAATTAATAAATCAGATATTTTTTCTATTGTAGGACCATCTGGATCTGGTAAAACTATGCTTATACGTATGATAGCTGGTTTTGAAAAAAGTGAAGAAGGTAATATTGAAATACTAAATAATAATAAATGGATTGAAATGAATGATTATGGTTCTGATAGAACAGAAATTAGACAAAATATGGGATTTATGCATCAAGAATTTGCATTAACTCCAAATTCAACTGTTTTATCTCAAATTACCACTCATTTATCACCAAAAACTGAAAAAACTTTAGAAAAAGCTAAATCAAAAGCTCGTGAAATCGGTATTTCCAATGAAACTTTAGATATTCTTTATCAATTAACTGATTTAGCACGTGATGAAGCTTCACATAAATTAGAAAAACTTAATATATCACCTGAAATTCTTAATGAATTATTCCCTGATGTTACTTATGAAGAAGTTATTGAAGCTATCATTCCTGTATTTGAAGCTCTTGATTTACCATTACCATTATTAAATCGTAAATTTAAAGAATTATCTGGTGGTCAAAAAGTTCGTGTAGCAATTGCAGTAGTATTAGCTTCTAATCCATCAATTCTTATACTTGATGAACCTTTTGGTGATCTTGATCCTGTAACATTACGTATTGTTGCAAATTCCCTTAAAAAAATTAATGATAAATTTAATACAACAATTATATTCATTAGTCATCAAATGGATTTTGTTAAAGAAATATCCACTAAAACTATGTTATTAGATAATGGTAAACATATTAAAACTGGAAATCCAGAAGAAATTTGTAAAGAATATATTAAAATAGAAGAAGGTGAAATCTAAAATGTTTAAAAATATTTTATTACCTGTTGATGGTTCAGAATTATCAGATAAAGCAACAAAAGTTGCTATTGATTTAGCTAAAAAATTAGATTCCACAATTATTGTATTACATGTTATGGATAATAAATTAATTCAACCTTATGAAATTTTAGAAGAAGAAGGTAGAGTAATTATTAATAAAACTATTAAACAAATTAAAAAAGCAAATGTAAATTATGTTAAATATATGATTTATGCTAATCCTCATGATGATATTAGAACAATTGTTAGAAAAAGTGAAGCTGATCTTATTATTATGGGTACTCATGGTCGTACAGGTATTCGTAAAGTTCTTATGGGAAGTATTGCACAAGATACTCTTAAAAAAACTGATATTCCTGTAATGTTAATTAAATAATCATTATTTAATTTTCAATTACTTTTTTTATAATTGAAATAATAAGATACTCTAATAATTCATCAATAGTTTCTATTTTTAAAGAATTCTTATTACAATATAATTGTATTATATCTTGGGATACTTTACAAACTGTTTTAATATCCATTAATTTAGTATTTGATTCATCTATTAAATTTAGTACTGAACTTATCCAACTTATATTTACTGGATCTTTATTAAAATAATAAAATTTCTCTGAAAATTCAAGAAGTGTAATATCTTTTGTTTTTTTATAAAATGTATCAAAAGTTATATTAAATCTTTCAAGTCTTGACAATACTGTTTTTTGATATTCAATACTTTGATTTGTTTCATTACTTAAAGCTTTGATTGTTGCTTCAATTGTTGTTTTTGCTATTAATTCACCTAATTTAGAATGTTTTCCCGCATTTTCTAATTTATTTTCACTAGTATTATCAGATAATATACATATACCATCAGTTCCTGTTCCTGTTGCAAGTCCTTTAGAAAAATTACTCTGTATTTTAAGATCTCTTAATACTTTTGTTTTTGCTTCAGTTGTTGTAATTCCTGCTACTTGTAATGTTCCAGGACTTAATTTAGCATTTATTAATATTATTATATTTATAGTTCCAGATGTTAATTTATAATTATTATTTTTTTCATAAAATGTTGATGGATCTCCAGCTTGAACAGCATTTTTATCAGCACCTGCTGTTACTATAGCTGTTACTTCTAAATCTTCATATTTTTTTGTTACAATACTATAATTATCCATACAAGCTGTTGTTATTAGCATAGTTGATGTATTTACATCAAGATTATGTTTTTGTATTTCTCTTTTTATGAAATCTTCATATGAAATATTTATTAATTTTTCAAAATCATCTTCAGCTAATGTTTGATTAATAACATTATAAAATTCTGATTGATACCCACCATTATGCCATGATGTTGATATACCATTATGAGAATTTTCTAATTGAACTACTAAAGAGTTTTCTGTTTTATAAACTTTCTTATTTTCATCTATTTTATAAATTAATTCTTTTATCTGTTTCATAAAAAAAATATCCAATATTTAATAAAAATTAGTATAAATAGTCCCTAGCGGAGTTGAACCGCTGTCGCAAGATCCAGAGTCTCGCAGGATTGGCCACTACCCTAAGGGACTGTATATTATTAAAGGTGTTCATAACTTCTTATTTTCTATTTTTATGTTTTCAAGTTTATAATATTTATGGATAAAATTTTAAATTTTTAATATCTTTCCAAATTATGATAAATATTTAATAGAAGTATATCAAAGATTTATTATTTCTTAAAATATAAAATAAACATACCAATACTTCTAAAAAAAGGGTATGAAAAAATCATGTTAAATTATGAGTGTCCAACAAAAATCATTTTTTTAGAAAAATATTATTCTTCAATTACTAAATA
>JAUNXU010000070.1:0-4008 GCA_030539615.1 Methanobacteriaceae archaeon
AAATAAAATTTGAAAAAAGTAAAATTACAAAAAATAATGATATAATTCATAAAATTTTTATATAAACTATCTGTAACAGAGCAAATAAGTAAATTAAAGAAAAACAGAACTTATTTAATTATTAAATAGAATTTTTAAAATATTATTTAATAAAAAATGTTAAACAAGTATTAAATTTAAAAAGAGTAACACTCTTAAAATAAAATTGTTAGATAAAAGTTATTCATAACTTTATTACTATTTACAATATTACAATTTTTTATTTTTTAATAGAAAAAACTATTCTATCCTATTTTATTATTTTAAAGTAAAATTTAAATATTTAGTTATTATAATATAGTTAAT
Organism: Methanobacteriaceae archaeon; assembly: GCA_030539615.1. GTDB lineage: Archaea > Methanobacteriota > Methanobacteria > Methanobacteriales > Methanobacteriaceae > Methanosphaera. The sequence continues at coordinate 346 of JAUNXU010000070.1, forward strand.
AATAAAAACTTTCGAATTAAAACTAATAAAAAAAAATTAAATTATAATTAAAAAAGGTTTATAATCATGATGAATTTAACAAAAATTCACCCATTAACATATATAATATATTATTTATTACTCATTGTCCTTGCATTCATGTTTAATAATCCATATTATATTGCAACATTTATAATCTGTATTTCAATATTATTAGTATTACAGGGTGTTAAAAGTGAATTTAAAGGTATTATTCAATTATTTATTCCTTTTGCAATTATCATAGCATTATTAAATCCCATAACATGTAAAGAAGGAATAACAAGAATATATCTTTTTGGATCTTACTTCATAACAGTAGAAGCATTAGTATATGGAATATTAATGAGTTTATCATTTTTACTTGTAATACTAACTTTTACAGCATACAACAATTCAGTAACATACCAAGACATGTTATATGTATTTTCAAAAAAATTCCCAAATATATCAATGATCATAGTAATGGCACTACGTTTTATTCCATTACTAAATACTAGAATCTCAGAAACAAGAAAAATATCAAAATTAAGTCATCACGAAGATTACACATTTATAGAACAAATAAAACAATTCGCTCAAAATATAGGGGTTGTAGTATCTTTTTCATTAGAAGAAGCTATGGTAACTGCAAAATCAATGAAATCAAGAGGATATAATGTAGCAGAAAGAACAAGTTATCTTATATATAAATTTAGAACATTAGACATAATACTTTTAACAATAATAGTAGTATGTTTAATAATATCAATAATCGGATTTGCTAATGGATATGGGAGTATAACCATATACCCATCAATTAATTTTAGCTTTAGTAATTTACCGTTAAATATATATTATCTTGCATTCGTAGTTTTATTACTACCTTTAATATATTTAGAACTTAGGGAGAAGATACAATGGCATTAGTTGAATTTAATAATTTCAATTTTGGATATGAAGATAAAGAAATATTATCAAACATAAATTTTCAAGTTGAAAATGGAGAATTTGTATTATTATGTGGTCCATCTGGATCTGGAAAAACAACATTATTATCATGTATTAAAAAAGAATTAAAACCTAAAGGAAATATAAAAGGAACTGTAAAATTTGATGGAAAAGAAATTGATGATATAGAAGATTATAAATCTGCATGTGATATTGGATTTTTATTCCAAAATCCAGATAATCAAATTGTTACAGATACTGTAATACAAGAAATATCATTTCCATTAGAAAATATAGGATTACCTCCAGAAGAAATACGAAACAGAGTAGCTGAAATGGCTGCTTTTTTTGGATTAGACAAAATACTAAATAAAGATGTTAACCAATTATCAGGAGGACAAAAACAACTGGTAAACCTATGTTCATTACTAGTATTAAAACCAAAACTTTTATTATTAGATGAACCAACATCACAATTAGATCCTATAGCTTCATATGATTTTTTAACAATACTTCGAAGATTAAATGAAGAATTTTCAATAACAATAATGATAACTGAACATAAACATGACAATATATTCCCTTTTATTGATCGAGCATTATTTTTAGAAAATGGTAAAATAAAATATTCAAATGATTCAAGAGAAATTTGTAAAGATGTTAAAGAAGATCCAATATTTAATAAATATATGCCATCTCCAGCTAAAACATACTTCACTCTAACAAAAACACATCCTGAGATTAACAAGAAAAATGTTCCACTTAGTATAAGAGAAGGCCGAAGAATTATTAATAATATTGATAATCTTAAAAAAGTAGAAACTCCTTTACCAGATCCTACTATTGAATTTGGAGATACTTTAATAGAATGTAAAGGAATGTGGTTTGGATATACTAAAGACAAAGTTATATTAAAAGATATTTACTTAGATATTAAAAAAGGAGAATATATTAGTGTAATTGGGGGTAATGGTACAGGAAAATCCACATTACTTCAATTAGTTGCTAAACTAATAAAACCTGTAAAAGGAAAGGTAAGTTATAAAAAAGGAACAACAATTGGTTATGTACACCAAAATCCAATGATTCATTTTACACAAGATTCTGTTAAAAATGAATTATGTGGAGAAGAACTAAGTAATCTTAATGTAAATATCAGTGCAAAAGATATAATCAGAAATAAGAGTTCAAATGACCTTGATGAAGAAGTTACATTAAGCGATGAAGCATTAGATTATCTAGAATTTTTCGGAATTAGTCATTTAATAGACCATCACCCATATGATTGTAGTGGTGGAGAACAACAAAAAATAGCTATAATTAAAGTTTTATTACAAAACCCTGATGTATTAATTTTAGATGAACCTACAAAAGGATTAGATCCAGTATCTAATATTAATTTATCAAATAAATTAAAAAAATTAGTAGAAGAAGAAGATATAACCATTTTAATGACAACACATGATCTAGACTTTGTTGCTAATAATTGTCACAGATGTATTATGGTCTTTGATGGAAATCTTCAATTAGACAACACACCACGTAGCATATTTTCAAACAACAGTTTCTACACTACATTCATAAATAGATTAATTAAAGATCAAATTCCTTCTGGAATAACATTAACGGATGTGAAAAACATATGGACATAATAACATTATCTACCCTAATACTTTCCGTACTTATTATAGTCGGAGTTGTAGGCGTAGTATTTAAATTATTTGAAAACTCCAAACCATCTGTAGAATATATTGTACTACTTGCAATGCTTGTTGCAGTAGCAGTTGTAGGAAAACTCATAGGTCTTGCATTACCAAGTATTCAAGCAGCATCATTTATTATAATAATGGCAGGAGTTGTATTTGGGAAAGAAACAGGTTTTCTTGTTGGAGTATTAACATCAATCGTATCAGATTTAGTCTTTGGATTAGGTTACTGGACATTATTTAAAATAATTGCTTGGGGATTAATGGGATTTACTGCAGGTATGGTAAGTTCAAAAATGGACAACCTACCATTTAGAGCTGGTTTCGGTTTTATATGGGGAATATTATACGGTTGGATTACCAATCTTTCAATGATTATATTCTTAAGTGAAGTAAACTTAAATGCACTTATAGGATTATATGTTTCAAGTATAACATTAGATGTGATCCATGGAGCAGTTAATGCAATATTATTAATAATTGCTTACACTTGGTTTAAGAAAATATTCTTACGTTCAAAAGATAGATATCTTGGAGATGGATCTACAAGTTAAAAACTATCTAAATTTTCTTATTTTTTTAATTTTTACAAATGATCTTTGTAAAAATCATTATTTTTTCAAAATTCAGAATACTCTTATTTTACACACATTTATATGTGAAGTTTTATTTTTTGTAATACATGCATTATATATTTTAAATCATACCATTAACTTTTTGAATAGTTGAGAATATAATAAAGAATGAATTATGGTAATTACTATAAAAATATAAAATTAATATAATAAGAAGTTTAAACCCTAATTTTAATAAAATAAAAGAAATAAGGAAGTTATATTAATATCTAAGTAAATATTAATATAAATTTAAAATAATATTATGTTATGATTTTATTTTTTGGAGTTCTTCTATTTCTTTCTTGGTTAAATTTGTTATTTTGATGATTTCCTTTGTTGGATAGTTTTCCCGTATTAGATTTTTTGCTATTTTTATTTTCCAAGCAAGCGGA
>JAUNXU010000070.1:4018-8286 GCA_030539615.1 Methanobacteriaceae archaeon
CCTTCTTTTTTACCTTCTTTTATTCCTTTTATTTTTCCTTCATCATATATTTCTTTTACTGCTGCATGAATTGACATTTCATTTTTCAACTCCTCAAAATCTTTTTTATCTAGAATTTTTTTAGAAAAATTAAAAGTTGTTAATATTATATTATTTTTTAGTTTTTCTGTTTTATTATATTTTTTGTTGATGTCTATTATTTTGTGTATTCTTTCTTTGAGAGATGTTGTTCCTCCCATAAATATAGTATATACTAATTCCATAAATTCTTCTTGTGTTATTTCTTGGTTGTATTTTATTTTGTTTTCAATGTTTTTAAATAATGTGTCTGAGTTTTTGTTTTTAAATGTAATAATTCGTGGTTGATATGTTATATTTCCTCTTTTTAATTGTTTTTTTGGGTTTTTTATATTGCATGTGTATATAATTATTGTTTCTATTTCTTTATTGTATTTTAAATCTAGTAAACTATCATATGCACAAAATCGTTTGTAATTTTCTTGTAGGTTATATGTGGATTGAAATTCTATGTGAATTATTTTTTCTTCTGTTGTGTCAAATACTAAGTCTGGATGCAGTATTTTATTTGGTATTACTTCTAATTCTGTATTTAAGCATTGCGTTAAGTGTTCTTTTATTCCTAATATTTTTAAGAATTCTTTTTCTGTTTTTATTAAATTTTTGAAGATTATATCTTCTATATTTTCATTTTTCATTAGTTTTTCTTTTTGTCACCACTTTTTCATTTTATAGCTTTTTTATATGATGTTAAGACCCATTAAGTAAACTTAATAAAATAATTAAAATTGTATGTTTGAAATAGTTTTAAATTTAATGTATCTTAGTTCACATATATTAAATTATTATTAAAAACTATGTTTATTTGTATTACTTCCATAGTATATAAAGTTTATTACTAAAAATAAAATTAGTATTACTTCTTATTATTTTTTCTTTAAAATCAAACACCACCAAGAGTAGATAGTTAAAAAATTGAATTCTCATTTTATAACATGTTTTAATAAAATTATATGAATTATTGAAAACCAATACATAACTAAAATAAATTCAATATAAAAATTATATTATTATATTAACAAAGAAAAATAACATAATATTATGAAAAAAAGCACTAATTCTGAATTAATTTTTACAACCTCTAAAGATGATAAAATATGTATAATAGATGATTGTATGGTTATAAAATATGGTTCTAAAAGGAATACACTTATAACTTCTTGGTATAATGGAGGATATAACGAAAATATTAAAACTGTATTTAATCATTCCATATCTGATAAAGAATATCTTAAAATAAAAGATAATAATTATGAAACTTATCTTAAAAATATTGCTTACAAACTCAATACACATCCTGAACATACAACAGGTGTTATGACTAGTGCTTCTATGGATAATATTTCCATATCAACAAAAAAATATAAAGAGATTGAAGTTACTTCAATTGTTACTGCAGGAACAAAACATACAGGTATTCAAGCAGGAGATCCAGCATCATTTTATGAACATGATAATAACTTTACTATGAAACCTGGAACAATCAATACATTTATATTAATAAATGCTTATTTAAATGAAAGTTCATTATTAATAGCAGGTATTACTGCTACTGAGGCTAAAACTGTTGCTTTAAGACAGTTAAAAGTTCCTAGTAAATATTCTTCTAATCTTGCTTCTGGAACTGGAACTGATAGTATCTGCATAATGTCTAATATGGAAAGTAGTAATAAATTAGATAATGCTGGTAAACATTCAAAACTTGGTGAATTAATAGGTAAAAGTGTTATTGAAGCTACAAAAAATGCTTTGAAATTAGAAAATAAGTTTGATAATAATTATCAATGTAGTGTTTTAAGTCGTCTTGAACGATACAATATCGATTTTTACGATTTTTATTCTTGGATAGAAGATAGTTTAAATACTGCAGAATTTGGAGTTTTATTATATCCTTTTATTGATGACGAATATAATGTTGGATGGATTAGTAGTATATTAAATATATATGATGAGATACAAATTGGATTAATTTCAGAAGCTAATGGTAAAAAATTAATTTTAGATTTAATTAAAATGAATACAAAGTTTAAAAGTAATAATTTAATTAATAAATTAGATATTTTAGATTATTTAGTGTATGCTATTGTTTATAAAATTACTAAAAATAAGAATATAAAATTAAATAAAAAAGAAAAAATTGAGTTTCATCTAGAAGACTAGAAATTAACTCTTTTAGATACTCTATCTGGTAATGGTAATTTTCTAAATGGCATATCTCCTGTAATATCTTGTATTTCATTTACAAGATCAGTAATAGTCATTTCTACTTTACTATCATCAATTCGTTTATTAACTGTTATAGAATTATTTTCTATTTCTTTATCACCAATAACAATAGTATATGGTACCCATTCTTTTCCAGCATTTCTTATTTTCTTACCAATTCTTTCATTTGTATCATCAACATCAACACGAATATCACATGATTGAATAGCTTCAGCTACTTCAAATGCATGATCTTCATGTTTATCTGTTACAGGTATTATTCTAACTTGTGTTGGAGATAACCATAAAGGTAATGAAGGTTTTGAACCTTTATCTGTTGATGTTTTTTCTAATAAACTACAAATTACCCGTTCAATACTTCCTGTTGGACTACAATGCAATATTGTTGGACGAGCTTGTTTTTCTTCCTCATCAATATAAGATATATCAAATCTTTCTGCACTTTCAACATCTATTTGAACTGTTGGATTTTCTATTGGTCTTCCAAGATCATCAATTGCTGCATAATCCATTTTTGCAACCCAATAATGTTTTCTTTCAGGTAATAATTCTAAAAGAACTGGTTTATTAAGACTATCAGCTACTTTATACATCCACTCTTTATGTTCTTCATAAAAATCTTCTGTTGCTCTAAAAGCTATTTCATAATGTACTTCTAAATCTTTTTCAGTTTGAGAACACATTTCAACTTGATCTTCAAAAGTTTTTAATGCACCATCCATATCTTCACATACTGAATGGAAATCAGGCATTGTAAATCCTCTTAACCTTTTAAGTCCTACAACTTCACCTTTTTTCTCATATCTAAAACTATATGTTGATAATTCATATAATCCTACAGGTAAATTCTTTTTAGTTATAAATGAATCAGCCAATATCCTAAATGCTCCAAAACAACATGCAAATCTTAACATTAATTCTTTATGTTTTGTTTGTAATCTATATTGTCTTTCACCAAATTTAGCAGCATGTTCTTTTATTGCAGGATTAGCTAAATCATACATAATTGGTGTTTCTACAGGCATTGCACCTCTTGTAGTTGTTAACTCATAAACATAATCTGCTAATAAATCTCGTATAAGTTTTCCTTTTGGATACCATCGAAGATGACCAACATCAGCTGCTGGTTCATAATCAGAAATTCCTTTTTCTTTCATAAGTTTTACATGAGGTGGTTGTTTTCCAGTATCATGAGTTTTACCCTCTTCATGATCAACTAATTGTTTTAATGTTTTTTCTTTGTAATTATACTCATTTACATCATATAATTCTCCTTGATCAAGAATATATAATTTTGATGGTAAACTTTCTTTTTCTTCAGAATCATCTTCTTCATCTTCAACAGTAATAGTTCTTGATAATTCAGATAAAGGATGGCCTTTACATGCCATTTCAAATGATTTATACCATCCAAATGGTACTCTTAAAACATTTTCAGAATTTTCTTCTATTTGTTTTTCTATTCCAATTAATATTTTTTTAGCTACATCAGGACTACCTAAAGAAGAACTTAAATGAGCATAAGGATATACTACAATATTATCAGCATTTACTTTATTTTGTAACTTTAAAATTTCTTTTACTGCTTTTTCAATTATAAGTTCAGGATCTTTTTCATCCTCTTTTTCTACTGCAATAAATGAAATTAATGCATTATCAACTCCTCCCACCCTTTGATCATCAGTTATATCTTCAGCTATTTTAGTTTTACTTCTAGTTTTATAGCGTAAATAATCAGAATGTATTATTAATGTTCGCATTTAATTTTAATCCTCCAAATTAATATTTTTTTATAATTACAAATACTTTTCAAAAAATAATAAATAAAATTTATAAACATGAAATTGTATTTTTGTTATTATATTATCTGTATTTTGAATTATAAATTAATATCTATTAAAAATTAATTAAAATAATAATTTATTTATAAAATTATTTATCTAAATAATAAAATTTCAATCTTA
>JAUNXU010000071.1 GCA_030539615.1 Methanobacteriaceae archaeon
AGATATGACCCATTTATATGCAGTATTTACAATGATACTTATGTATGCAACACCCATATTTTATCCAGCAGATATTATACCTGCAGGATGGGAATTTATACAAACATGGAATCCTTTATATAGTGTAATATACTGTTTAAGATGTTGTTTCTTATATGGAACTATGTATGATTTAGGACCATTAGTATTTGCAATAATTTCTGGAATAGCATTATGTATAATTGGAATTATTTTATTATACAAATATCAAGACAAATTTATATTATATGTATAAGAGGAGGAATAAATATTGACTGAAACAGTAGTAGATGTTAGAGATATAAGCATGGAATTTAATTTAAGTCAAGAAAAAACAGATAATATAAAAGAATATGTTATAAAAGCAATAAAAAGAGAACTTAGATTTCAATCATTCTGGGCTTTAAAAAACATCACATTCCAAATCAAAAAAGGAGAAAAAATAGGATTTGTAGGAATTAATGGAGCTGGAAAAAGTACATTACTTCAAATAATTTCTGGAGTAATGAAACCAACTAAAGGATCAGTACAACTTAATGGAAGAATAGCTCCATTATTAGCTTTAGGTGCAGGATTTGATAAAAATTTCACAGGAAAAGAAAATATATATTTAAATGGAGCAACATTAGGATTTAATAAAGAATTTATGAAAAAAAAATTTGATGACATAGTAGAATTTTCTGAATTAGAAGATTTTATTGATGTTCCTGTGAAAAATTATTCTTCAGGAATGGTATCTAGACTAGCATTTTCTATAGCTACAGCAGTAAATCCAGAAATATTAATATTAGATGAAGTTTTATCTGTAGGAGATATGGGATTTCAAGAAAAATGTAAAAAAAAAATAGATACTATGATGGAAGGAGATTCCACACTTCTATTTGTTTCACATTCACCTAACCAAGTAAGATCATTATGTGATAAAGCAATATGGATTAATGAAGGAAAAATAATAACTAAAGGAGAAGTAAATGAAGTCTGCGATAGTTATGAAGCTTATGTAAGAAGAAAAGTAATAAGACGAGAAAAATAATAACCACCTATCCACCCCATTTTTTTATATATAAAAAAAACTATTTTTAATAAAATAAAAAAAGAAGAATATACTATGGATTTAACAATAATAATACCAAATTATAACAATTCAAATTTATTAAAAGAATTATTAGAATCTATACAAAAAATCATAAATGTAAAATACCATATAATAATAGTAGACAATGGATCAACAGATAATAGTATACAAACAATTCAAAAATATCCTAATATAAACTTAATTAAAAATAAAGAAAATAAAGGATTTGCATATGCAGTAAATCAAGCAATAAAAGAAACAAAAACCGATTATGTATTACTATTAAATAATGATGTAGTTATAAAAGAAGATACTGCAGAAATTTTATTAAAAACCATAAAAGAAGATCCTAATATATTTGCTGTATCTTCAAAAATAATCCAATACCATAATAGAAATCTTTTAGATGATGCTGGAGATGAATATAACCTTCTAGGATGGAGTAAAAGAACAGGATATAATCAAAATATTGAAAAATACAATACATTTCGAGAAATATTTAGTGCATGTGCTGCTGCATCCATATATAATAAAAACATATTATGCCAAATAGGATTATTTGATGAAAAATTCTTTGCTTATGTAGAAGATATGGATGTATGTTTTAGAGCAAAAATAAATGGATATAAATGTTTATACAATCCTAATGCCATAGCCTATCACCATGGAAGTGCAACAACTAAATCCAGATACAATCCATTTAAAGTAAAAATATCAGCAAGAAACAATATATATTTAATATATAAAAACATGCCTTATTGGATGATAATAATAAATATAATATTTATAATTTTAGGAATAATAATAAAATTAATCTTTTTTACAACAAAAAAACAACAAAAATATTATATAGCTGGAATAAAAGAAGGATTAAAAACTTTACATACTATTAAACGAAATACTAATGGAAAATTAAAAAATTATATATCTATTGAATGTCAAATGATAAAAAATACTTTCACATATGTATTATAAAGGAGAATTGTTAAAAATATGGATTTATCAATAATAATAGTAAATTATCAAACATATAAACTTACTAAAAATACTATAAAATCCATATTAGAATCTAAAACAAATTTACATTATGAAATAATACTCGTTGATAATGCATCACAAGATGACAGTATAAAAAAACTGAAAATAGATTATAATCATGAACTAGAAGAAAATATCTTAAAAATTATTGAAAATTCTACTAATGAAGGATTTGCAAAAGCTAATAATAAAGGAATAAAAAAATCAACAGGAAAATACATATTACTACTTAATTCTGACACTATATTAAAAAAGGATACAATAACAAAAACTGTAAATTATATTCAAAAAGATAGTACTATTGGAATATTAGGATGTAAAGTATTACTTCCAAATAATTCTCTTGATAAAGCATGTAGAAGATCATTTCCAACAATACAAGTTTCATTTTATCGTATGAGTGGTTTATCTAAAATATTTCCTAATAGTAAAAAGTTTAATCAATACAATTTATCTTATCTTGATAAAAATAAAACATATGAAGTAGATTGTGTAACTGGAGCTTTTATGTTAATACCTTCAGAAATACTTAATAAAGCAGGTTTTCTTGATGAAACATATTTTATGTATGGAGAAGATATTGATTTGTGTTATACTATTAAACAAATGGGATATAAAGTAGTTTATTATGGATCTACATCCATAATTCATTATAAAGGTTCAAGTGGACATAATAAAAAAACATTATATGAATTTTATAATTCTATGCAAATATTTTATGATAAATATTATAAAAAAGAACATTCATTTCCAATAACAATCATAGCATATACTAGTATCTGGGGATTATACATTATCAAATATATCATATTACAAATGAAATCCATATACAAATATAAATATTAAAAAAAGTATATATATATTATATATTTTTAACTAAATTAAGGATTTAAATTTAAAACTAGTATCTTATTAGTAAAACATAGAACCATTAAATTAACAACATAACTCATTTAACCATAGTAAGTCCTTATATTATTTTTAATGGTAAATATCATGATACGTGAAAATCAAAAAGTATTCAATTCAGTTAATGTTCTTTTAGACATGCTAGTTATTTTAGTATCATTATTTATAATTACATCATCTTTTTTCTCTAAAATATTTAAATTCAATTTAGTTATCGATTTTAGAAACACTGTCCTTATTTTCATGTTTTTAATTCCATCATATATTTTATTATATAGTGTATTTGAATTATATGCACCTCAAAGAGCTATTAAATCAATGTTTTCTGAAACATTTAAAATAATGGAAGTTAATCTTATTGAATTTTTTTTATTAACAATGACCATTTCTATTGGTGCTATCGCAATTACTTCTCCAGGATTTATAGCAGTATTAATAATAGTAAATACTTGCTTAGCATCAATTGAACGATTCTTACTAAGATTAATATTAAGATACTTACGAGCAAAAGGTTTTAATATAAAATACATTCTTATAATTGGTGCTGGAGAAGTAGGGGTTAAATTATTTAATACTATTAAAAAAAACACGTATTTAGGATATAAAGTAATAGGTTTTCTTGATGATGATATTGAAGGAGAATTAGAAGAAGGAGTAAAAGTTATAGGTAAAATTAAAGATTTAGATAAAATTTATGCTGAACAAATAGTTGATCGTGTTATTATCAGTATTTCACCACGTCATTTTGAATTACTTCAAAATATAATTGATAACTGTGAAAAAATTGGTGTTCGTGCTGAAATAATACCTGACTATTATAGATATGTTACATCACACCCCAATATTGAATCTATTGATGATATACCTATAATTAGTGTAAGAAGAATCCCACTTGATATTAGTTATAATCATTACATTAAAAGAATATTTGATATAATATTTGTATCTACTGCATTTATTATATTTTCACCATTATTGATTATTATAGCTTTACTTGTTAAATTAACATCTAAAGGCCCAATTATTTATTCACAAGAACGTGTTGGTAAAGATGGTGAAATATTTAAAATATATAAATTCCGTAGTATGTATACAGAAAATAGTTATATTGATGAAGAAAAATGGACACAAAAAGATGATCCTCGTATAACACCTATTGGAAAATTTATTAGAAAAACAAGTATTGATGAACTTCCACAATTTTATAATATTTTAAAGGGAAATATGAGCCTTGTTGGACCTCGTCCTGAAAGACCATATTTTGTAGATAAATTCAAAGAAAGTATACCACGTTACATGATAAAACACCATGTTCAACCAGGAATGACTGGTTTAGCTCAAATTAATGGATATCGAGGTAATACTTCTATTAAAAAACGAATAAAATTTGATATTGAATATGTGGAAAATTGGGGAATACTTCTTGATTTAAAAATTATAATAAAAACAATTCCAACATTAATTAAAGATCAAAATGCTTATTAAAAATATAAAAAAATAGGATTAAAAGATATATGATAAATTTTAAACAAAAACGAAAATTAATATTACCTGCATTTTTAGCTATGTGTTTAATATTAATTCCAACATTACGTTATAATTGGCCTTTAAGCTGGGATATTTTTTACCATATCAATTATGCTATAGCTTATGCTAATTACGGATTAACTTTCATTGATCCTTTATTAAATGCACCAATTGGAAAAACTATTGAATATCCACCATTATTCCATTTTATGCTTTTAGGACTAAGTTATTTTATACCATTAGATCTGATTAGTATTGCAAGAGTATTACAAATTGTTTTTGCTTTTTTATCTGTATTTTTAATTTCATATATTGGATTTAAATTATATGGATATATTGCAGGTATAGCAACAGGATTTTTATTATTATCTAGTTTAATGTTTTTAAGACTTGTAATGCCCTTACCTGAAACATTGTCATTGTTATTTTTTACATTAGCAATATATTTATATTATAATAGTTTATTACAGAAAAAATGGATTAAATCTATTGTTACAGGTTTATTAGTTTCTCTTGTTGTAATGACACATTTTTCAACTGCAATTTATCTTATGATAATATTAAGTATTATCACAATATGGCAATTAATATACTCAAAAAAAATATCAATTGTATTAAATTATATATTAATGATTTTACCATTAATTATTTTAGGTTTAGTAAGTTTAATCGTTTTATCAAAGATAAATCCTGATCAAATGAGTTTAGTAGTTAACGATTTTATAAATTTATTATTTAATCCTATGAAAATCTTTTTTGGTCAAAAAGCTATGGGATTAGAAAGATATATCACTTGTATTGGTATTTTACCATTAATATTTGGTATTATTGGAACTTTAATAACATTTAAAACAAGAAAACATTTAACCATATGTATATGGGTAATTACAGCATTTGTTCTTAGTAATGCTCATTGGTTTGGTATTCCTGTTTATACATATAGATTATTAGTTTATTTGTTAATACCATTAACATTAATTGGAGGATATGGTATTTCATATATTGTTAAGTTTTTTGAGGATAAGAAACCAAATGTAAGTTCTATTATATTTATAATAATTATGATTCTTTGTACCTTTACAGGAATTGTTATGTTTTCAGATGAACATATTGCAGATATAACTGTTGAAAATAATATTTCAAAAGTGCAAATTGCTCCACCATCTATGGAAGAAACAGAAATAATAAATTACTTTAAAAATCAAGAAAAAACAGATAAATCAGTTCTTATCAATAATTTATTTTTAGGAACAATTTTATCATCAAGTGATGAAATTCCAATACATTATAGTTTTGATATTTATGCATCACCAAATTCTAGTAAATCTTCTTTAAAATCATTACAAGAAGAAAAAATTGGATATATTGTCTATGATAAAAGTTTAATAGATAAAGATGATAATACTACAGGTATTTCAGTAAAATATGTTAAATCAGATTTTTATCCATTATATTATTATAATAAAGAATTAAATGAAGAAAATTTTAATAAGATAAAATTAGCACATACAACAAAAACATTTGAAAATAATAGATTTATTGTATGTAAAGTAGATTAATTAATAATTCATTATTTTATTTTTTTAAAGAATGAAATAAAATGGAGATTAATTTTCTCCTTTTAACATTGCAGTTGTTCCTGTTTTTGAAATTTCTTTTATTCCAAATGGTTCTAATAATTTTTCTAATGCTTTTATTTTTTGAGGTGTTCCAGTTATTTCTACTATTATTGTTTTATGTGTTATGTCCACTATATTTCCTCTGAATATATTCACATATTGTATTATTTGAGATTTTGTTTGTTCATCTGGTGCTTTTACTTTTATTAAACTTAATTCTCGTCTTATTGTTGTTTCTGGATTTAGTTCTCGTACTTTTATTGTTTCTATGAGTTTATTTAATTGTTTTAGGATTTGTTCTAATACTTCTTCATTACCTTTTGTAGTTATTGTTATTCTTGCCATGTTTTTTTGATTTGTTGCACCTACTGTTATACTATCAATATTAAAATCTCTTCTAGTAAATAATCCTGATACTCTTTGCAATACCCCCGGTTTATGTTGTACTAATATACTTATCGTATGTGTTTTATTCATTTTTTTTCTCCTCCTCACTTATCATTTTTGTTATTGATCCTCCTGGAGGCACCATTGGTAAAAGTAATTCTTCAGGATCTATTGGTATATCAATTATATGTGGTTCTCTTGATTTTCGTGCTTCTATTATTGTTTCTTGTAATTCACCAGGTCTTTCTATTCTAGTACTTTCTATATTATATGCATCAGCTAATTTTATAAAGTCAGGAGTGTTACTTAATTGTGTTTCAGATAGTCTATTATCATAGAATAATTTTTGCCATTGTGCTACCATTCCCAATAACCTATTATTTAGAATACAAATTGTTATTGGTAATTCTTCTTCTTTTATTGTTGCTAATTCTTCTGATGTCATTTGGAATCCTCCATCACCACAGATACATAGCACATCTTTTTCTGGTTTTGCTATTTGAGCACCTATACTTGCAGGTATTGCAAAACCCATAGTTCCCAAACCACCTGAGGTAATAAATGTTCTTGGTTTTCTGGTTTTGTAATGGTGTGCCATCCACATTTGATTTTGTCCTACATCTGTTGTTATGATAGTGTCATATTCTGTTGCTTGCATTATTTCATTTAATGTTTGTTGTGGTTTTAATGGTATTGTATTATAATTTAATTTTGGTTGATATGATTGTCTTTTTTGTGTTACTTCTTCTGTCCATAATGAATGTGTTGGTACTGTTATTTTTTCATTTATTTCATGTAAAACTGTTTTTGCATCACCTACTATCGGTATGTCTACGGGTATATTTTTTCCTATTTCTGCAGGATCAATATCAATATGGATGATTATACTATTAGGTGCAAAATCTTCTTTTTTTCCTGTTGATCTATCTGAAAATCTACATCCTATTGCTATTATTAAATCAGCTTCTTTTATACTAGTATTTGTTTCTTCAATCCCATGCATTCCTATTAAACCTAAGGATAAAGGATGTTTTTCAGTGATACTACCTTTTCCCATTAAAGTTGTTGCTACTGGTATTTGTGTTGTTTCTGCAAATTCTACTAATTCATGTGAAGCTTCAGATATTATTACTCCTCCACCTGCTATTATCATTGGTTTTTTTGCTTGATTTATCTCATTTATAACTTTTTTTATTTGACGAGGATTTCCTTTATGTGTTGGATTATATCCAGGAGTTTTAATTTTTGTTGTTATATCTTTATCATCAATTTCTTGTGTGAATATATTTTTAGGTATATCTATTACAATTGGACCTGGTCTTCCTGTATTTGAAATATAATATGCTTCATCTATTATTTCAGGTAATTTTTCCACATTTCTAAGCTGAAAATTATGTTTTACTATAGGCATTGTTAAACCCATTGTATCTACTTCTTGAAATGCATCATTTCCTATATCAGGTATATTTACTTGTCCTGTTATGGCTATTATTGGTGATGAATCCATGTGTGCTGTTGCTATTCCTGTTATTAAATTTGTTGCTCCAGGACCAGATGTTGCAAGACATACTCCTACTTTTCCTGAAACTCGTGCATATCCATCTGCAGCATGTGCTGCTGCTTGTTCATGTCTTACTAGTACGTGTCTT
>JAUNXU010000009.1 GCA_030539615.1 Methanobacteriaceae archaeon
GTTATAAATATAAATTTTTTAAAGAAATAATAGTTTAAATTAAATTTAAAAACATTTATTAATTAATTTTTTAAAAAAAGGGATAGTATTATTTGATTTTATGGTTTAATATTAAATATTCATAATTAAGTATGAAATTATTAAAATTATAAAAAAAAGATATATTGAATGGTTTTTTAATAAAAACAATTTATTGATTTTATGTTTAAATTTACCATAAAAAAATTATAGTTATATTAAAAATTGAAAAAAAATTATTTTAGGAGGAAAAATTTATTGTTGTTGCTGTTGCATTAAAGCTTCTGCTTCTGGTCTTTTTTCATTTAAGTATTTTGTAATTTCTGTTAATTTTTGTGTTAATGAGTTTCTTACTGTTTCTATTTCATTTTGTTGTTTTTTAAGTGTTCTTTCTGTACTTTCTGTTGATTGTTTTATTGCTATATCTGCCCCAATTCCCATAACAACTTCATCAGTATTTTTTAATTCAGTTATTATGAAACAACCTGCACCTATAGG
Organism: Methanobacteriaceae archaeon; assembly: GCA_030539615.1. Taxonomy (GTDB): domain Archaea; phylum Methanobacteriota; class Methanobacteria; order Methanobacteriales; family Methanobacteriaceae; genus Methanosphaera. The sequence goes on from JAUNXU010000009.1 coordinate 517, forward strand.
TACCATTGTTTCTTTAGTGTCATTTTTCATTATTCCTTCTAGTGTTAGTTGTGCTGAACTAATTTCTGATAGAGACATGTCTAATTGTTCTAATTGTTGTTTTATCATTTCCATTTCTTGTTGTAATTGATTTAGTTCTGCTGCTAGTTTTTCTAGTTTTTCATTATCTTGAGCCATTGTCACAAATCTCCTAGATTAATTCTTTTATTATTGGATCTGTTACATCTTCTTTTGATATTTCTTCAATTGATTCTATTTTTATATCTTTTCTGGATAATCGATGTTTACTTCCAAAGTCAGATAATATTTTTTCTTCAATATCTTCTTCTTTTATTGCTTTTAATTCTTTTGTAAAAGGTTTAACTTTATCAATATCCATTAAACTTCCTTTTACCTTATATATTTTTGTTTTCATAATGTTCCCTCAAAAAATCCATATGCTTCTTCTATTCTTGCTAATTCAGGACCAGTAGTTTTTGTTCCTACAACAACGCCATTAGAGTTTGCAACTATACATGAACCAACTAATTTAATTCCTCTATTTACAGTTCCAATTTCTACTGGCACCTTAAGAGTATCTTCAATTAAACTTATTTCTTCAGGTTTTGTATTTGGATGCACAAGAGCTCCTTTATTTGTTGCTGATGCTACTGAACCTACTATATCATAACCTGCTATGGTACTTTCTTTAACTTCTACATCTAGGTTGTTTTTTATTATTTCTTGTGATTTTTTTGATAGTGATGGGCTTACTATTGCTCCTTCATCATTAATTAGTATTACGTTTCCTAGTGCTGTTAGTTTATCTGAGATTATTGTTACATTTTTTTCTATTTGATTTATTGCATTCATTTCATGATTATAAACGTGTTCAGATACTAATAATCCGTTAGAATTTCCAGTTATTAGTACTCCTGCAAGGTTACTTCCTGAAATAGGTGTTTTTATGATCGGTACATTAAGTGTTTCTTTTAATACATTAACATAGGATTCTTGTAGTCCTGGTGAAACTATTGCTAGTTTTTCATTTGCTACTATACTTACTCCTAAATTTGGATTTCCATCAATATCAAATCTTTGTATCATTATATCACATTAATAATATTAATATTCATCCACTAGTGTTACTTGTACTAAATCGTCTTCAGTTTCTTCTGCTTTAACTTTAATTCTAGGTGGTATTTTTTCTCGTCCTCTTTCCCAGATTTTTTCATTTACACTAGTATCTAAAATTACTTCATCCAATTCTACTTTCATATGTTTTGCTATAAATTCTTTAACATATCTTATTGCTTTTGGTGATCTTTTTGTTCTTTGAACTCTTTTCACATCTCTTAAAGGAATAACATAAATTCTTTCCATACACATGACCTCCTATTTATTTTATTAGTTTATTATTTTATTAATTATTTACAGATTATTAGATCAAAATTAAAGTTATACTTTAATTTTACTTCTACTCCATTGTCTTGCTTTTGGATGAGTTCTTAATTTTCTTCCAGTTTTCATCATTGCAAATACAGGAACTCTTCTATTTTGTCTATTTTTCTTTGCTAATCTTAATTTTTTACCTAATTGTTTTTTGTTACTCATTTATTTCCATCCTATAACTCTTGATTGTATGTGTTTTGGGAATATATTACATATTGACTGATTTTGTTCTTGTAAAAGGTATCTTACTTCCATTTCATAATCAGAACTATTATTTAAATTACTTTCTTCTTGTTGTATTTTAAATAAATTATCAGAAATATCATTTATTGTTTTATAACCTATACCAGTTAAATTTAGATATTGTAAATTATTACGATCTTCTAAACTTTGAATTTCAGAATGTGTTAATTTTGGAATTTTATCTTCTCTTCTTGTTCCATCAGCTAATATATCATATTTTTTTGCTAATGTGTCTAGTACTTGGTGATGTATGTAATTTATACCATTATTTGGAAAATTGTCATTGATTATTTGTTCTGTTGCTGTTGTTAATATTGTTTTATCAAGCTTTATTATTTTATGTTTGAATCCAAGAGATTTTGCTGTTTCTTTTGCAGGTTTCCATGAATTAAATACTCCAAAATTTACTGTAACAAGTTCTATATCATAATTTAATTTATCTAAAATTACAGCCATTAATGAACTATCTTTCCCACCACTATATAATACTGCTGTATTCATATCAATACACTTATTAGCTTATTTTCTGGTGATATTAATTTCTCTTTTACCTTTTTCTGATTGTAGTAAAATTTGTTTTAATGTATCATCATTTATAGGTAATTTTAATCTACCCATTTGTGCTAATTGTATTATTTCCATTTCAAATTGTTCAACCATTTGTGGTTTAGCTAGTCTTAAGTTAGCAAGCCTTTGCCTTGCTTCAGGAGTTAATATTTTCTTTAAAGCAGCTCTTTTTTGTTGTTCCATTTGTTCCATTTGTGCTTGTTGTTGTTGCATTTGTTGATAATCAGGTGTTTGCTGTTGTTGTTGCATTTGTCTTTGTAATTCTTCCATTCTTCTTTGTTTAATCTCGTCAAGATCACTCATAAACAATCTCCCCCTATTTTAATAATATTTCAATAATATTAATATTTTGCTAGTTCAGGAATATCTTTAACTAATTCAGTAGCTTTATTATCTAAATATGATTGTCCTTCAGGTGTTACAGTTCTTCCTTCAGTATTATGTTGTACATAACCAATATCTTCTAATTGTTGTAAAGATAATCTTATGATAGAACCACTACCTTTTCGGAATTTTTCTGGTTCTGTTCCCCTATCTTTATTTCCACCATATTTAGTTCGAAGTCTACTTAATCCTACAGGACCATCCATATAAACTCTTCTTAATAAGGTTGCACAACGTACATACCACCAATCAGGATTTTCAGGTCTACGTTCTTTATGAACCCCTGTTTTAACAAATTGAGACCAATCTGGTGGGGTTATTTTATCATTTTTCTTTAAATCTTCTTTTATTTCATTTATTAAAGTTTCTGCTGGAACATCAAATGCTGTTGCCATCCACATACCTCCTATTTAATAGTTATTCTCTATTTCTTTTATACAATATAGCTACATTGCCTCTAACATCAATTAATTGAGATCGAGTTTTATTTACTATTTCTTCAATAAATTCATCTTTATTAGATGACATACTTCTAGAAAATCGTAATTTAACAATTTCACCATTTTTAAGTTGACGTTTTATTTCCTCAATTACATTATCATTAACACCAGATTTACCAATATTAATAACCATTGCATTAAGTGAATTTCTCATTATTTCTTTCTTTGTTTGAATTTTGCTCAAATTATCTTAACTCCTTTTAAATCAATAAATATTGATTAACCTTTCTTATTCTTCTCTTGAGTATATGGAACTTTCATAACTTCTCCACATTCTAAACATTTACTAATTACAGATTCATTTGAAAGTCTTACTCTTAAATTGATACCTGGTTTCAGGAATTTATTACAATTTTTACAAAATCTTCCTCGCCAATACTCAGGTAATTTAATATTATACTTAGTAGAAATGTTTCGTGTTAACTCCACATAACGATCAGATCTTTCCGGATGATCCAAAAACTCTTCTTCTGCTTGTTTTAACAATATGCTCATCCTTTCATATGCTATTGTATTAATCCAATTTGGTTTTCTTCTTTTACTCAAAAAAATCTAATCCTATAAAAAAAATACTAAAATAATACATAAAAACATGATTATTTTTATCTTAAGTGCGAGGTTGAAATGTAATGAAATAATAATTAATAAAAATTATTAGATTAGTAAACTTAAGAATAATAATATAATTTATTATAAGTTCTTATTTAAAAACTTTGCTATTAAAAATAGCATGAAAAAATAATAAATAATCTTAAAAATAATAATTAGTTATTAAAAAAGACCATATTTTATAATAATTACTTATTAAAGAGATTATTCAATCTAAAAATGAACAATAATCCATTAAATAATCAATTTCACCAATCGGATAGCTTATATCCCCTAAAATTATTTTTTTTAAAAGAGTGACACATTCATCAATATTGTTTTTACTTGTATCAATTTCTTGAACAATATCCCCATAACTTTCATAAGATTCTGAAGAACATATTCCCAATATTTCTGCAGAAACATTTTCTTTAATTTTATTATGAGACCAATTTCTCCTATTTAAACGATTATTAAGAATATCAGGTTGACATCTTAATACGATTATCATATCTGCATTAGGATAATCTTGAGCTAAATGACCTTCAACAATAATTATTTCATTATCATTATATCTTTTTTTAATATCATCAATTGATTTATCAAGAGCTCCAATATCAACTATTTGATAACCTCTTTTAGGATCAGTCCCTAAAAATAAATTTTCATTTTCGGCTAATTTATTAACAGGAACCAATTCAGCACCAATATTTTCAGCTAATTTACTAGAAATAGTTGTTTTACCTGTTCCTGGTGTACCTGTAATAATAATGATCATTTCAATAGACTCCTTTATATTATTAGATTAAGTGTATTCTAAGTTTATAAAAAGATATTAGATTATTATTTTCTAAAATTTATTTTTATAACCTGATAAAATAATAGTTATATTAATAATTAGTTTAAATTATTTTTTTAATTTTTATTATTTATTTTCAAAATAAGAAAAAAATAGAATAATTTAATATTCTATCCAATTATAAATATGCTTTTTCTAAAGCTACAACTCCAGAACCTAATTCTATATCTTGACCTAATTCTTTTAATGTCATTTCAAGTGCTGCGAAAGTCATAGATAATTCATTTAATCCAGTCATACCCATATGTCCAATTCTAAATACATTACCTTTAAGATGATCTTGTCCACCTGCTAATTCAATACCATATTTATTTCTCATAGTTCCTCTTAAATCACTATCAGTAACACCTTCAGGCATTTTTATTGCAGTTAATGTATTGGAATATGCATTTTCTTCTGCAAATAATTCTAAACCTAATCCTTTAACTGCACTACGAGTAGCTTTTGCACCTAATGCATGTCTTTTTATACGTTCATCTAATCCTTCTTCAAGAACAATAGATAATGCTTCTTGCATTGCATATACTAATGATACACTTGGTGTAAATGGAGTTTGTGATGGTTTTTTATCTCCACTTTTCCGATATTTTTTCATATTAAGATAATATGTTTGTGAATCTACTTTATCTATAACACTCCAAGCTTCATCATTTATAGTTATTGCTGCCATACCTGGTGGTGCTGCTAAACACTTTTGTGATCCTGTTATACATGCATCCACATTATATTCATCTACTTTAACATCATCCCCAGCTAAAGAAGAAACAGTATCTACTAAAAATAAAGCATCATAATCTTTTAATACATTTCCAACTTCTTTTAATGGGTTTACTACTGCTGTTGAACTTTCATTATGTACCATTGTTACTGCTTTAATATCATCATTTTCTTCTAGAATTTTTTTAACATCATCAGGATTTACTGCATGACCCCATGGTACGGTTAGTTCTATTGATTGTCCGTTAAAAGTTTCGGTTAATTGCATTAATCTTTCACCGAATTTTCCTCCAACTATATTTAGAACTTTGTCATCTTTTTCTAGTACATTTGCTAATAATGCTTCCATACCAGATGTTCCAGATCCAGTTAATAAATAAGATTCATTGTTTGTTTGAAATACTTCTGACATCATTGCATTTGTATCTTCTAATATTTCTCCAAATTCTACACCTCTATGGTTTAATATAGGTGCTGACATGGCCTCAAGTACTCTTCTTGGTACATTTGTTGGTCCAGGTATCATTAATAAAGTTTCATCCATCTTTTCTTAGTCCTCCAAATATGATAAGTTATATTATTATATATGTGATTAGTACTTATTTATATTATATGAAGAGTTGGGAATATTGGTATAAAAATATAATGTCTGATTTTAATTTTTCAATAAAAAATGATATAAAAGCTACTTTTGTTCTAGATAATTTATTATTAAATAGAACTCCAATTAGTGTTAATGATTTTTCCTTAAGTAATGAATGTATTGTTTATGGTGCTGGACCCTCATTAAAAAAGAATATTTTAGACATAGAAAAATACTTAGATATTAATAGTTATACATTAATTGCTTCAGATGGTGCAACCTCTGCTTTGTTAGAAGTGGGAGTTAATCCAAATATTATTGTTAGTGATCTTGATGGTAATATGGAAGACATAATTAAAGCAAATAAAAATGGATCTTACATATTTGTTCATGCTCATGGAGATAATATAACTAAACTAAAAAAATATGTTCCAAAACTTAAAAATATTATTCCAACTACACAAAATAAAGCAACTAAAATTGTCCATAATTATGGTGGTTTTACAGATGGAGATAGAGCAGTAAATATTGCATGTAATATTCTTTCAATGAAATATATAATATTATCTGGTATGGATTTTGGAGATAAAATAACAAGATATTCACGACCTGAAACAAAAAAAGACATAAGTACAGCAGATAACATTAAAAAAAAGAAATTACAATATGCAAAGATACTTATTGAAGAAATAGCTACAAATACAAATTCAAAAATCGTTAATATATCTAATAGTAATATTAAAAATGTGGAAAATATTAATTTATCTAAAATATCAAAATAAAATTTACATTATAAAAATTTTCTAAAAAAAGTTAATTAATGTGACATTCTCTTTAAAAGAATTATCTTCTTTTATATTAATAAACTACATGTCACAATTTAAATATAAAATATAAACATATTCTACAAAGATTAGTATTTGATTCCTGTTTTAACATAAACTTTACACATGAATCAAAATGTTAATTCTTATAAAATATCTTTATCTACTTCTGTGGGTACAAGTAAATGTTTTGTATATTCTCATATATAATAAATAACCAAAATTTACTCAATAATAGTTTAAAAACATTCACAATACTTATAATTTATTTTTTATCAAGAAATTTTTAATTATAGGCATCATACAAAACAATATTCCAATAAAAAAAATATTATTTTTTAATTATTATCCGAACAACATCCCTATCCATCACTTCATGATCTAAACCAACTTTTTGACCAGGAAACTTCACAGATTTACCCCAAACTTTAGCATATTTAAAATTCTTAACAAAATCCCTATGTAATTTTCTAGCAATATCTTCTATTGTTGAACCATTTCTAATAATTAATGGTTCTTCCATATCTGCTTTTTTACCTTGAGGTTTTAAATAGATTCGTATAAGATCTAAATCAACAAATATATTTTCTTTTAATTGATCCATTCTAATACCATCATCTGCAGATACCAATAATGCATTAGGTAATTTATTCTTTATTTTCTCAAGATGTTCTTCATCTGCAAGATCTATCTTATTTACCACAACAGTCATTGGAATATAAGCCCTATTTGGTTCCATTGCATCAATAAACTGGTCAATTGTTACATCATCTCTTATAATTACTTCAGCACTATGAATACCATATTCATTTAAAATCTCCTGAATAGTTCTTTCATCAATTTTAGTTAATTTCACAGTAGTAATAAGAGTTAATCCACCAGTTTTTTGACGAGTAACTTTTACATCCGGCTTTTTTTGATTAGGTCTTATTCCAATATTCCGAATCTCTTCTAAAATAACATCCATATGTTGAGGATTAAATACATCTAACACCATTATAATTAAATCAGCATTACGTGCAGCTGAAAGAATTTCTCTTCCTTTTCCTTTTCCTTTTGATGCACCTGTTATTATCCCCGGTATATCTAATATCTGTATCTTTGCATCTTCATATTCCATTATCCCAGGCACTATATCCAATGTTGTAAATTGATAAGCTCCTACCTTTGAATTTGCATTTGTTAGATAATTTAATATTGTGGATTTTCCCACTGAAGGAAAACCTAAAAGTACAGCTGTTGAATCACCACTTTTTTTAACATGAAATCCTTGACCTTTTGTTCCAGAACTATTTCTTATTTCAATTCTTTCTTTTAATTGTGCTATTTTTGCTTTTAATTTACCTATATGGTGAGAAGTAGCTTTGTTATATTGTGTTTTCTTGATTTCTTCTTCTATTTCTTTAATACGTTGTTCTGCTGACATGATTATTTCACGAAAATATTTTATTTAAAATTTATTTACCTATTTAACAAATAATATAAAAGTTAGTTCTATATCCAAATACAATATCAATAATGAATGATTTGATAAACTTAAGATTATAATTTGATTTTATGTTTATATATACTTCTTTTAATATTTAAAAGTATAATCCATTTAAATATTTAATTTAATTTTATAATATTTAAGAAATAATCAAAATATTTTAAAAGGATTAAATAGCCCATATCTTAATTATCCCCATATTTTCCAAAGAAATAATATTTTAAAAATAAAATTATAACTTTTTCACTTTCTAAGAAGTTGGATAATTACACCAATTCATAAGTCATTTTTTCTAAAAAACGTTCGGTTCTAATTTCAATTAATAAATCAGGTTTATACCATTCAATTAATTTTTTATTAAACATCCAATGATCCCAATATGTGAAAACATGTCTAAAAAACATGTTAAACATATTCATAAACCTTAAATATGTTGAATCTCTTAAAACCAATACTTTTAAATCAGTGAAACTATCTAAATTATAAAAATTATGACTTTTTCTTTTTTTTACTTTTTTAAATTCTTCTTTAATAGGTAATATTTCTGTAAATAGATATTTATACTCAGTAATTAGTTCTTCTATTGTTTCTTCAGATTTTAAATTTTTAGCAATATCCCCCTCACAAAGTCGTTTCATAACTATTAAATTTTCAAGTAATGATTTATAATACATTTCACTTGTAACTTCAGGTTTAATATCATGCATAATTTCTGCTGAAATTTTTAATGCACCTTCCTGATTTAAATGACTATCCAATTTAAGATAATCTTTTGAATCAAGTAAATCTTTAAAATCCAATGTTAAATCTTTTATTTTATCAACATTTCGTTTTAATATGGCTGGTGTTACAGGTAATAAATTTTTACATATTACACTTTTATCAGGTATTACATAAAATTTATAAACTATTCCTCTTTTTTCACAATACTCTTTTTTAGAATTATAACTTAATCTAAAATTAATTTCATTAAATGAATTTTCATAATCTTTACAAAAATGTTGTTTTAATTCATTATTACCATCATTATTCAAAAAAAGAGTACCATCCAAACCAACTACCGGTATAGCATCTAATTCATACAAATTTTCATTATTAAATAACATTTTAACCTCTTCTTTAATCTACTATTAATTATTCAATATTTTTCTTATTTTTGGAGTAATTATTTCTTTTTCAGGATATGTTACTGAAATTATATCTAATTTAGGTTCTAATATTAATACACTAGCTACTGCATAATTAGTACATTCAATTGGAATATTAAATTTTACAAATAAAAAAAATGGTATTTCCATAACCATATTTGGAATTTTAAAATCAAATTGTGTTTTATTATTTTTTACATCAAAAGAACCTTCAGTAGAACCATTTAGTTTAAAAATTGCAGTTCCATCAACTTGTATATTATTTTCTGTAACTAATTCTGCAGATATAGTTATTATATCTCCTCTTTTTGCATAGTAGTCATCCATTTTAACGTGAGATTTTATAAGATTATCTTTTTGATCTTCTGATTCTATTGTTAATATACTTGCTGTTGCTACTTTAATATCTCCGGAATACCATGCCAATAATACATGTTGTCCGGTAATATCCGGAATTTTATAGGTCATTTCTGCTTTAGAATTATTTACTTTACAAACACCAATTCCTTTTGTATCTAAAGTAACCATTATTTTACCATTATCTATAACTTTTTTGTTATCATCAGATAATGAAATTTGTATTTTTATTATTTCACCAGGTTTTCCTTTATAATTATCCATTTTAATTTGAGTCATTTATATCCTCTTTTAAAAATAATTGTTACTAATACAATAATATTTTTTTTGTTTTTGTAGAAATCTTTATTTTTTCATTAAGTTTATAAATATATATAATATTGTAACATGTTGTTTTGAACTTAGATCATTTATTTTTTTAGTTTTTAATTGGAATTAATTAATATTTCTCCAAATTTTTTTGATAAATAATATGCAGATACATTATTTCTTTTATGTTCTTTCTAAAGTCATAGATTTTATCTGCACACATTTATTTGATGTTGTATTTTTTATGGTGAAGTATTATTTTTAATTCAAATATGTATTAAATTACTGTACTTATCCTAAAATTCTCTGTAGATTTTCATATTTTAAACTTTTCATTTTTTAATAAAATTATAGGATTGCAAAGCAATTTACTAATCTAAATTATCATTAGTATACATATAACCATTAGGTCATTTTAATTAATAACTTACGATGTAATTATTTTTTTATTAACTTTATATTTAATTATAATCTTATTAATATACCTTCTTTTTAAAAATTTTATTTAAAAAATCTGTGATTTTACATATTTCAAAGAAAGAATAACAGTAATAATTTTATCCATCTATTAACTAATAATTATCAAATCATATAAAATAAGTTAATTATTGTCATTAAAAAAAAGAAAAAAAAGTGGAGGTTAATTAAATAAATTAAAATATTATCTATTAAGTATCTTTTGTTGCCAAATTAACGGCAGATAAAAGATTAGTAGTATTTCCAGAATATTCTTGAACATTCCAAACACTTACTCCAGGTTCTGAATGAGTCATATTAAATCGAGTTACATTCATACCACTTTTAAGATATAATTTAGTGAACATGGAATCTTCAAGTTCCCTATTCATAAGTACTGTAAAGTATGATCCATCAGTTTGTTTAATAACCATTAATGTCATATTACTATTTTCATTAACAATTCGTTCAGTTAACTGATTATTTTCTATAACAATTAATTTATGTGGTTCTAATACTAAATTTCCAGTACCTTTATCTAATTCATTTGCTATACTAACTTTATCATCAGCAGTAGATTGATTAAATGATGATTTATTAAGTTTTTCAAGATTCACATAACCATATGACATGGAAGAACCATTAGTAACATTACCAGTATTTTCTAATCCAACTACACCATTTTCCAATCCTAAGAAGAATTGTTTTCCATTGATTTGTTCGGTAGTAGATTGATCTGGATAATAAGATATATGGGTTGCATTTTGATTTTTAAAGTCCCATGTTCCGAAATAAGCCCACCATGCTGCTTTTGAAAGCATATCTGAACTTAATATTAAATTAACTGGTTTTGTTTCTTGAGGATGTGTTTGATCCAATACGGAATTTGATTGTTCTTGAGTTAATCCATATGTTCCTGTTAATTCACTGTTTGCTGCTGCTTTATCTAGTGGTAATATTTTATTTAATATTTCAACTGATTTTCCAGTATCTTGAGTATATACATCTAATGTATCTGATGCTTTAGTTCCACTATTTGCTAACATTCTTAATATTCCAGCAGATAAATTTTGATCCGACGTTTCAAGAGAATGCCCTATCCAATATGCTGTTGGCGAATTCTGAGAACCCCCATCAAATACAACTTGTCTATCAGACATTGCTGCAAATAAGTGACCAAAATCCCACCAAGATGCCAATACGGTATTTTGAGGAGTGTTTCCATTTACCCATTTAAGTGTATCAACCATAGCATCATTAGTACCTGCTGCAGATTGTGTTGCAGTACTATAATCATCAACTATAGGTTTTACTGCCACTATTAATAATAATATAACTGCTATTATCAAAATATAATTTTTTGATTCCATCTTTGTTTTAAGATAATTAACAATTAACCCTACAAATACCCCAGCTGATAAAGCCATAGGTACCTCAAATTGTTCAATAAATCTTGTACCTTGAGTTAATGCAAATAATAATCCTAATGTCCATAATGATAATAATACGAATAAAAACATCATATTTTTATTTTCATCTTTTGTCCAAAGATATTCTTGTGGTTTAAATTCTTTTTTATCTTCTATTATTTCTTCTGCTTTTTTAGTTTTAGGTGTGTATTTTTTTGTTCGACTTTTCTTTATTTCTCTAATTGATGATTCTTCAACAACTTTTTCAGTTTCTTCTTCTGTTTTGAATTTAGTTTTCTTAAGCATTACACCCATTGTTACCAATCCAAGGAAAGCAAATACTATTGCCATTACACCACCAGAATTTGTTGCAACATCAATTGCTGCTGGTATTTGCATCTCACCTACAGATACATATACGTTAGGATATGCTGATGTAATTGTTGAAGCTTGGAAAGAAGATGAACCAATTATTCCAGTAATTATACCAATTAAATCACCATTAGTAGTAATGTATAATGAAATTAATGCTAATACTACAAATGAAATTAATGGTATTGTTGCAGGATTTGTTTTAATCCATTCCTTTACATTAGGCATGTCTTCTTTAAGATAAACTTTCTTATCAAGTATGAAAGACAATATGATATAAATTACTAATGAACCTACGGCTAATAATAGCATATATCCATATCCAACCCATGAAAGTGAAAATATTGCTAAAGTAAGAGCTGATAATGCAGCTAAAACTGCTTTAAGAATATTATTCTTTGAATAGATACTTTCTGTTAAAAACAATGCTACCATCAATGGCAGCAATACATTGAACATATCTGTATCAAAAAATCCTGCATATGTGTGTGTGAAATATGCTGGAGCTGCTGTCGCTATAACTGCTGCTACAACTGCACCCCAATTATTACCTGTTACTCTTCTTACAATGAAAAATGCAGGTATAACAGCAAGTGGAGCTATTATTGAAGACATCCAAAATGCTACTTCCATTAATGAAATTGAGGTAAATATATTTAAAAAGTTATACACTGCTGTAGTTAACATTGCAATAACTGGTTGATAATTTGCACTACGACCATCAGGTGATGTGGATAACGAATCCCACTCTTCACCATTTACTATCTTATCTCCCAAGTGCCCATTGTTAAGGTAATTCTCGGTTAAACGATAGTTATAATATGAATCCATTTCTGTAAAGTAAGGTAACCCATCAGAATCTCTATATTGATCTTTCATATCTGCTGGAACTCCACCAAGCGTGGATGTTTCAGCCCTTATTGCAAACATAGTTAACAATAATGCAAGAACAATGAGGATAGGTGCTACTTTAACTGCTAATTTTTTATATTCCATGTGTATGTTCCCCTTAACCTCCATTTTATGAATAGTAATTAAAAGTTAAATGATTATATAATAATTAATTATTTTTTTATCCAATATTTTATTGTATTAAACTATTATATGGTTTTAAAAAGAATAGAAATTTTATCCAATTTTTTTATTATTTAAATGTATAAATTAACATAATTTAACTCTTTATTAGTATAAAATTTATAATAAAAAAGATTATTAATTTATAAACATAAATTACTATCCTTATACTATTTTTTAGTTTAAAGATATATTTATATTAATAAGTTTATCCTGAATTACATGAAATATCAAAATAAAAGAAAAATTTTGAAAAAAATTTATAAAATAAAGCAATATTATAACTATTTTTTAAAAAAAATAAAAATAATAATTATAATCAACATATCACTTAAAAAAATCACCAAATAAAAATATTAAATCACTACAAAAATAATAATAAAAACAAAAATAATTAATATCATAAAAAAAGGAATAAAAAAAGAATGATAATTGACATACTAAATTATTTTCAAGAAAAAAAATGGTATAGAGATCGAATAGAACATATAGAAACCATACCTGTAAGAAGACCTTATTATACCAATAAACCTCTAAAATTACCTGAAGAAATTCAACAATATTTAGATAACCATAATATAAAATTATACACACACCAATATCAAATGTTAGAACATGTAAGAAATAAAGAAAATGTAACAATAACCACACCTACAGCATCTGGAAAAACATTATCATTCACATTACCAATAGTAGAAGATTTATATAAAAATCCTAAAGATACAGCATTATACATATATCCTACCAAAGCATTAGCAAATGACCAATTAAAAACTTTAAATCAAATAAATGATGAATGTAATTTAAATATCCATCCAGGTAAGTATGATGGAGACACTCCTAAAAAAGAAAGAGTTGAAATAAAAGAACGATCACGTCTTGTTTTAACAAATCCTTATGAATTACATTTAATTTTACCATGGCATCATCAATGGGAAAGATTTTATAAAAATTTAAAATATATTATAATAGATGAAGCACATCAATATCGTGGTGTTTTTGGATCCAATATGGCTCTCCTTATTAGAAGACTAAAAAGAATATGTAAATATTATGGTTCAAATCCACAATTTATATTATCCACAGCCACACTTGCTAATGCTCAAGAATTTAGTGAAAAATTAACTGGATTACCATTTACAATAGTTGACAAAGATGGATCTCCTGCAGGAAAAAAATATTTTGTATTTTATAATCCTTATGTTAGAGAAACTAATGTTCAATCTATACATCAAGAAACATTAGATTTATTTAATACATACATAACCCATGGTTTACAAACAATATGTTTTGAAGTATCACGTAAAATGGCAGAATTAGTTGCATTATGGTCTAAAAATGAAATGCGATTAAAACATCCTGAATTAGAAAATAAAATAACAGCATATAGAGCCGGTTATACTGTAGAAGAAAGAAAGAAAATAGAAAATAAGTTAAAAAAAGGTGAATTGATAGGAATTTCCACAACAAATGCTCTTGAATTGGGGATAAATATAGGATCATTAGATAGTGTAATAATATCAGGATATCCTGGAACACTTATTTCTACATGGCAACAAGCAGGAAGAGCTGGAAGAAGTAATAAAGAATCATTAGTAACTTTATTATCATTTCAAAATCCATTAGATCAATATTTTATGAAACATCCTGAAACATTTTTCAATACTACTCATGAACATGCAATAATTGATCTTAATAATCAACAAATATTACGTGGACATTTAAAATGTGCAGCATATGAAATACCCTTAAAATTAAATGAAATTGAAAGTTTTGGATTTGATGATGAAGGAATAGTATTAGATGAAATAAATGATCTTGAAATGGATCAAACATTAAAATACTATCAAAATTCATGGAAATATAATTTAGAGGATAATCCAAATTTTAAAGTAAATTTAAATGATGTACTTGCAGAACCATTTAAAGTATTTAATAAAAAAACATTTTTAGAAGAAATGAGTCAAAAACAAGCATATAGGGAAGCCCATGAAAATGCCATATTAATTCATAATGGAGAAACATATATTGTAACAAAATTAGATCTTAAAACAAAATATGTACAAGTAAAAAAACAAAAAACTGATCATCACACCCAAGCATTAAAAGAAATAGATATAAACATAATAAAAACAGAACAAACAAAAGAATATAGTGAATTAATAGTTAATTATGGTACTGTAAATGTTACTGAAAATTATACTAAATATAATATTCTTAAATTTAATAAAATAACTGGATCTAAAAAACTTAAATTACCACCATTAAACTTTAAAACTAAAGGAATTTGGTTTACAATACCATATAAAATAAGAGAAATATTGAAAGAAAAATTAGATTCTGAAGATAAGTTCAATGAATTACTTCAAGGATGTTTACAAGGTGTTCAAAATGCAATAATTGCTATGACACCATTTCATGTAATGTGTGATACATATGATTTAGATGGTGTATCCCAAATATTAAATAATGATACAGCACAGCCTACAATATTCATATATGATGCATTTGAAGGTGGTGTGGGATTAACAAAAAAAGCATATAATCTCATTGATCAAATATTTGAAATGACTTATGAATTAATAAGAGATTGTGATTGTGAAGAAGGTTGTCCTGCATGTATTTATTCTTCTCAACCAACTGAAAAAACTCATTTAAATAAAAAAGGTACATTTATAATTCTTGAAAATTTAAAAAAAATGACAAAAAAAGATGAATAAAAAAAAGGATTAAATAAAATTAAAATATTTTATTCCAGCAATCATTTGATTATATGAATTGTTTATTGCTATATTATTAGTAGTTCCATGAGCACATTGTACTTCACAAGTAACACCAGCCATACCATATAAATTACAACGATCACCTAAAGCTCCAGGATATGATTTAGCAGCTATTTTGTATATTCCTTTAGCACACCCAACTTTATTTGCAATATAATTTGTTAATGTTGCACTTAAAGATACTGGTGTGTAAAATCCCATTACAATTGTTTTTCCAGGAACTCCTCCAGGTTTTGTTGAATGACAATCAATAAATGCTTTTGCTTTAGCATTTATTGCCATATTCATTACTTTATTGGTTATAGTTCCAGCAACATTAGTTACTCTATTTGGATCAACACCATTATAATATCTAATGTTTGATTCTATTGAACTTGGTATTAAAAATGGAAAAATATATATTGTTCCATGTATTGTTTTTTTTGATAAATAATTGATTAATTTTACTGCTGCTATTTGAGAAGATAATTCATTACCATGAACTCCTGCAGTTATAAATACTGTTGGACCGTTTCCATCACCTAATTTTACATAAGGTGTTCCTGTTTTTGCTGCATTTATTAAGTTTGTTGTAATTGTTGATTTAACTAGATTAGAATACACTGCTGTATTTTTTGTTATATCCCCTGTACTACCCCATTTTTGTACATATATTTTAAGATTTGTTGTTAATGTGGCATTTGCACTATTTGTTAAATAGTTATTGTTTTCTGCATATTTAACTGTTAATAAATATGTTTTAACAACATTTGGCACTTTATAATTTATTGATGCTACACCGTTTGTTACTGTTGCAGTACCTAATGTTTTTCCATTTAGTTTGAATACTACTTTACCAGTTGTTACTAACTTTCCATTATTATCTTTTATAGTTGCTGTTATTTTCGTTGTACTTTCTGTATTTACAGTTATATTTGGAAATGAAATATATACAGAACCTTTTGTAACTTTTAATATAGAATTTTTTTGACTTTCTAAATATTTATTATTTTCACCATATATTGCAGTAATTTCATAATTTTTTGCTGTGGTAGGTACACTAAATAATATTTTAGCCACCCCTTTTGAAACACTTACAACTTTTATTGTTTTTCCATTTATTTTAAAAGCAACTTTACCAGTTGTTACTAAATTTCCATTATTATCTTTTACAGTTGCTGTAAGTGTAGTAGTTTTTCCCACACTAGTTGATGGTACAGATAATAACATACTTGTTGCATATTTTTTAACAGTTAATATAGCATTAGATTGACTTTCCGAATATTTACTATTTTCACCATAAATAACTGAGATATTATAATTTTTAGCACAACTTGGTACTGTGTATGAAATCGTTGCTATTCCTTTAGAAACATTAGTTTTAGTTATTGTTTTTCCATTTATTTTAAAAGCAACTTTACCAGTTGTTACTAAATTTCCATTATTATCCTTTACAGTTGCTGTTAATTTAGTTGTTGTTTGTATGTTTGCTGTTGTATTTTTAAGGGTTATAACTGTGTTAATTTTATTTTTTGCTTCTTTATTTGTAATTTTATTGTCAGTATTAGTTATTTTTGAATTATCAACAACTGTATTAATATTTTTATCTTTTGAATCTACATCATCACATATACTATTTGATTTTGCATCTTTTGATTGTATATTATCATTTACTTGAATATTATCTACTGATTCATAACTTGTTTCTGTTGTATCATTATTTACTGCTGTTACTATTCCTATATTTGCCATGAAGATCAATAATAATAAAAATAAAAATATCTTTATTTTTTGAATAATTTTTCCCCCTATAAGATTGAATAATAAAAAGTTATTAATTTTTAAAGTTAATTTTTAATTAAATGATTATATATTTATTTAGCTTTTACTTAATAAAAATATGTTTTAAAAACAGAACAGTGAATTTTCTTAAAAAAAATAAGTTTTAAGGATTATTTAATTTAAATGTTAAAATATTTTATAAAAGATAACATTTGTTTATAAGATGTATCTATTGCTTCTTCTTCAATAATACCATGAGGACATAATACTTCACAAGTTACACTAGGAATATTAGTTACATTACATGCATCTTCTAATGCTCCAAGATATTCTGTTGCTGCTTGATCATATATGATTTTTGCACAATTTACTTCTTTTGAAATGTAATTAGTAATTGTTGCACTTTCTATTAATGGTTTATAACTACCCATCACTATTGTTTGTCCAGGATTATCATTGGGTTTTGTTGAATGAAAATCACCTAATCCATTAACATTTTTTTCTATTGCAAAATTTATTATATTATTTGTTAATGAATTTTTAATATTTGCTATCTTATTCAAATTTCTTTTTTTATATAATCTAATATTTTTTGAGGTTATATTTGGTGCTACAAATGGAAATATGTATATTGTACCGTAAATTATCTTATTATATAATTTATTAATTAGTTTTATTGTTGCTGCTTGAGGAGATAATTCAGAACCATGTACTCCCGAAGTTATAATTATTGTAGAACCATTACCATTACCTAATTTTATATAAGGCGTCCCTATTTTTGATAAATCCAATATTTTTGTTGTAATAGGTGATTTAATAAGATTTTCATATAATATTTGGTTTTCAGTTATATTCCCAACACTACCCCATTTTTTAACACTTATTTTTTGATTTAAATTTATTTTAATTGTTTCAGCCTCAATATAATTATTTTAATAAAAAATAGTAAATATATAAAAGTTTTATTAAAGATTAGAATTATATTCTAATCATTTTTTTTATCAGTACTTTTTTGATTATCTTCATTATTTTCTTTTTCAAAATCACTTAATGATTTAGTAAAACGACATTTTGGAAAACCAGAACATCCTATGAATTCACCAAAACGACCCATTCTTTTTATTAAATCACTACCACATTCAGGACATGGACCTACAACATCATTTGATGATTGTTCTCCCCCATTTGCACATTTAAAATCTAAACATGCTCTTTGTCTAGGTTTTCCATATGAAATTAATGGTAGTCCACATTTTTCACAAGTTGTTTTTAAAACATTTGCTCCTGCAGGTAATGAGAATGTTTTTTTACAATCAGGATATGAAGAACATCCTACAAAGTTCCCACCCCTTGGTGATGATATTATTATTAATTTTCCACCACAATCACAGTCACCTACTATTCTACTGTCTTTATATGCAGCATATAATTCTTCACCAATATTTTTCTTATTTTCATCTATTGAATCTAATATTGAGTTTAATTCTGTTTTTACTTCAGTTACTACTTCATCTTCAGTTATTTTTTTGTCTTTAATATTGTTTAAGTCTAATTCAAATTCTCGAGTCATGTCTTCACTAGTTAATTTTGTTGAGTATTTTTCTAGTGTGTTTATCATTCGTTCTCCTAGTTGATTTACTGTTATCTGTTTTCCTTCAACATATTTTCTACTATATAATATTGATACTATATTTGCTCTTGTTGATTTTGTCCCTAATCCTCGTTTTTCTAGTTCTTTTATTATTGATGCTTGATTATATCTTGCTGGTGGTTTTGTTTCTTTTTCTTCACTTATGACTTTGGCTTTTAGTTGATCATTTTCTTTTAAAGTTGGGAAATCTTCATTTTTTACTTTTTTTAGTTGGTATGGATCTAAATTTAACCAACCTAATTTAGATATTCTTTGTTTAGATAATGTAAAATCTTCAGATCCTATATCCATATCTAATTTTATTGATTCTACTTCTGCAGGTTCTCCAAATAAACTTATAAATCTATATGTTATTAGATCATACAATTTTTGAGAGTCTTTTGTTAAGTCTTTTGGTAAATTTCCTGTTGGATGTATTGCAGGATGTGCTTCATCTGTTTTTTTACCTTCATTTGGTTTTAATGGTTCTTTTAATTGATTTATTTTTTCTTTATATTGTGAGTGTTTTGATAATTGTTTTAATATTTTTGGTAATTCTAAGTTTTCAGGTAATTTTTGTGATGATGTTCTTGGATAAGATGTGTATCCTTCTATGTATAAATTTTGTGCTATTTGTTGTGTTTTTTTAGGTGTGAATCCAAATTGTGCAAATGCTTCTGATTGTAATGCTCCTAATTCAAATGGTACTGGTTGTGCTTTTTTTGTTTTTCTTGTTTTTATTTTTTTGATTATTGCTGGTTTTCCTTTACATTTTTTTAGGATTTCTTCTGTTTCTTTTTTATCGAATATTTTACCTTTTTTATGTTCGGCTATTAGTCCTTTTTCTAGTTTTGCTTTTATTAACCAGTACGTTTTTGGTATGAATTTTCTTATTTCTTCTTCTCTTTGGCTTAATATAGCTAATGTTGGTGTTTGTACTCTTCCAGCAGATAATTGAACATATCTTTGTGTTGCTTCTAATACTGAATCTGTTATTGATTTTGATATATTTACTCCAAATAAAAAGTCCATGATATGTCTTGTTTCTCCACTGTCTGCCCAACTTTGATCATTTGTTAATGGATATGCTTTATCATATGCTTCTTGTAAATCTTTTTTTGTTAATGTTGAAAATTTCATTCTTAAGGTTTTGTTTATGCTGTTTTTTCCACAGGCATATTTTAATGCATTATATCCTATAAGCGTCCCTTCTATATCATAATCACATGCATGAATATATCTGTCAGCATCTTTTGAGAATTTTTTTATTGTTTCTATATAGTTTTTCACATATTTTTTTGATTTATCTTTTTCATAAAGTGGTGTCCATTCTACATCAAATAGTCTTTTTTTTCTTGAGTTTGAAGATTTTAATGTGTATAAATGTCCTACTGCAGATAATACCCTTACTTCTTGACCTTCTTTATTAGTAAGTTCATAATAAGGTACTTTTTTGTAACTTTTTTTGATTGAATCATTTGAAATTGCTTTTGCTACTTTTTCTGCTGTTTTAGGTTTTTCACAGATTATTAGTTCAGTCATTATTGTCTATTTCTCCTTTTTTTCTTTTTTTGATTAATGGGTGTTAATTATGAATTATTTTTTATTACCTGTTTTATAATATCTTATGAAACTAAATATTAATTAACTAATTAATATATATTTATAATATTAAGTTTGAGAGTAGTATAAATTACACTTAAGTGGAGAATTGATTTTATGTTAATTGGAGTTATATCAGATACACATATTCCGTATAGAGCTAAAAATATTCCTGATGAAGTATTTGATATTTTTAAGGATGTTGAACTTATTATTCATGCAGGAGATATTGAAACAAAAGAAGTTATCAATAAATTAGAAGAAATAGCCCCTGTTGTAGCTGTTTTAGGTAATATGGATAATCTTAATTTAAATGAAAGTGAAGTTATAAAGATCAATGAAATATCTATAGGTATTATACATGGAAATATTTATCCACGAGGTGATACACAACAGTTGTGTTATATTGCTAAAGAATTAGGTGTTAAAATACTTATTAGTGGCCATACACACCAAGCCATGATTAGTGAAGTTGATGATATTTTATTATTAAATCCAGGTAGTCCAACTGTTCCTAGATTATGTGATCCATCAGTAATGTTAATTAATATTGTTGATGATAGCATTACAGCTGAAATTATTCCTATTGGATTTTGTAAATGTAAAAGTATTGATTTTGCTAGAAAACATTTAAAATAATTATTTTTTTATAAACATAAAGGAGGAGATTTTTTGGGTAGTAATTGGGAAATTGAACATAAAAAAGAACATTATTATAATCTTGCTAAAAAACAAGATTATAGATCTAGATCAGCTTTTAAACTCAAACAATTAAATAAAAGATATAACCTTATTAAAAAAGAAAGTATTGTTATTGATCTTGGAGCAGCACCTGGAGGATGGTCTCAAGTTGCTTTAGAAATTATTGGTGATAGAGGTCAAGTTATTTCTGTTGATCTTCAACGTATTCGTCCATTTGAAGGTGAAAATTTTGATATTATCAGAGGTGATTTTACTGATTTTGATGTTCAAGATAGAATTATGAGTATGACTGAAGGTAAAATTGATGTTATATTATGTGATGCTTCACCTAAATTAACAGGTATTAAAGATATGGACAATCTTAGAGCTTATGATATTTCAGTAGCAGTTTTAGATATTGCAAATAATTTACTTAGATATAAGGGTGCTCTTCTTATTAAAGCATTTCAGGGTCAAAATTATAGTAAATTATTAAAAGATATTAAAAATAATTTTAGAGTTGTTAGAACTACTAAACCTGATAGTTCTCGTAAAAAAAGTGCTGAAATGTATATTATTGCTCGTCAATTTAAAGGGTAATTTATTCTTTTTTTTAAATTAATTTTTTTGGTGGTTATATATTTTTTTTGAAAAAATAAAAAAATTAGATTTTATTTTTTATTTTCCAAGTGATGTGTATATTTCATCAGCTTCATTTATTAATTGTTTTGCTTGATTAATTTTTGCATTTACTTGATCTTTAGGTTGATTTCGTGATATATCCCCTTCAATCTCAGTTATTAATCCGTTTACTTCACTTAATTTTAATCTTCCATTATTATATGTATCTTTTTTACCATAATCTTTTGAATCAGACATTGCTGATTTTATAGAATCATATTTTGATGACACATTAGTATATTGTGCTTTAACTACTGATAAGTCATCATAAGATCCACTATTATCTACTGTTGATGATATTGAAGAGGTTACTCCTGTTACCCCCATATATATAAATACACCTGCTGTAAAGAGTATAAGTATTATACCTATTAATGAAAAGGTTAATGATGTTGTTTTAAATAATTTTAATCGTGAGCGTTTCATAATATAATTATACCTCAAAAAAATAATATTTTTATTTTTAAATTTTTTTTATTTCTAATTAATTTATGTTCATATATATTATTTAAATTTTAACTAGAACATAAGTATTACTAATAAAATAAATTTGTAATAAAATAATTTTATTAAATTTAATATTCAAAATATAATAATATATGAATACTCAAACAGTACAAGGACAAAAAAATCAAGATCATGTTAAAACAGCAATCCCCAAATTTGAAGAATTTTTTAGTACAACAAACAAAGAACAAGTATTTGCTACTCTTGACAAATATCCTGAAGAAAAATCAGTAGAAATAAATTACCATGATCTGGAAATATTTGATCCAGATATGGCAGATCTTTTAATAGAAAAACCAGAACAAATGTTAGAAGCAGCATCTAAAGCTATATCAAACATAGATCCACAAAGGAAAAATGCTTTATTAAATGTTAGATTTATAAATCTAAGAAACAATGTACCATTACGATTTCTCCGTAGTGAATATATAGGAAAATTTGTTTCTGTAGATGGTATTGTTAGAAAAACAGATGAAATACGTCCAAGAATAATAAATGCAACATTTGAATGTAGACAATGTATGAGACTACATGACGTAGAACAATCATCCAATATTATCCATGAACCAGCAGTTTGTGTTGAATGCGGTGGTAGAAGTTTCAGATTATTAGGTGAAGAATCTAAATTTATGGATACTCAAACTGTTAAAGTACAAGAACCTTTAGAAAATCTATCAGGAGGAGATCAACCAAGACAAATAAATGTAATATTAGAAGATGATATGGTTGATACATTAACTCCGGGAGATATTGTAAAAACTACTGGAATATTAAAAACTGTCCGTGATGAAAAAACTAAACGATTCAATAATTATATATATGGAAATGATATAGAACCATTAGAACAAGAATTTGAAGAACTTAAAATTGAAGATGAAGATGTTGAAGAAATAAAAGAACTTGCAAATAGTCCTGATATCTATGAAAAAATTATTGCATCAACTGCTCCATCAATTAGAGGGTATGAAGAAGTTAAAGAAGCTATTGCATTCCAATTATTTGGTGGAACTACAAAAGAATTGGAAGATAAAACACGTATCCGTGGAGATATGCATATACTAATTGTTGGAGATCCTGGTATTGGTAAGTCTCAAATACTTAAATATGTATCAAAACTTGCACCAAGAGGAATATATACTAGTGGAAAAGGAACAAGTGGTGTAGGATTAACTGCTGCTGCAGTAAGAGATGATTTAGGTGGATGGAGTCTTGAAGCAGGAGCATTAGTACTAGGTGACAAAGGTAATGTATGTGTAGACGAACTTGATAAAATGCGTGATGAAGATAGATCTGCAATACATGAAGCATTAGAACAGCAAACAATATCCATTGCAAAAGCTGGAATAATGGCCACATTAAATAGTAGATGTTCAGTATTAGCTGCAGCAAATCCTAAATTTGGACGTTTTGACAGATATAAAACAGTAGCAGAACAAATAGATTTACCATCACCTATTTTATCACGTTTTGATTTAATATTTGTTGTTGAAGATAAACCAAACAAGGAAAAAGATAAAAATTTAGCAGAACATATTCTTAATATTCATAAAGATAATGCAATTCATTTTGAAATAAATCCAGAATTACTAAGAAAGTATATTGCATATGCACGTAGAGAAATACATCCTACATTATCTACTGAAGCAATAGAAACATTACAACAATTTTATGTTGATATGCGTGGAGGTGCAATAGAAGATGATTCACCTGTACCAATTACTGCAAGACAATTAGAAGCATTAGTTAGATTATCAGAAGCAAGTGCACGTATAAGATTAAGTGATGTAGTAAGTAAAGAAGATGCATTAAGAGCTGTTGAATTAGAAGAAAATTGTATGAAACAAGTAGGATATGATCCTGAAACAGGAAAAGTTGATATAGATAAAATTGAAGGAAGAACACCTAAATCACAGAGAGATAAAATAAATATAGTAACTGATACAATTAAAGAAGTATCTTTAGATTATGGTGATAATGCTCCAAGAGAAATAGTTATTTCAGAATTATCAGACAATTATAATATTGATGAAAATAAATTTGATGAAATATTAAAAGCTCTGAAAGCAAAAGGTGTTATATATGAACCTAAACCTGAACATTATAAATTATCTTAAAATAATAAATTATACATTATATAAATAACATACAGTTAAATAATAAAAATAAATTTTTAGTTAAAGATAAAAGTATTATACCCAAATTATTAAATATAATTAAAATTTAACTATTAAAATAAAAAAATGGAGGAAAAAATTATGAATATTGATGAAGAATATGAAAAATTACTTGATAAAACATATGATCAATTACCAGATGAAATATTTGAAGTAAAAAGATTTAAAATACCAAAAGCATACTCTGTAATACAAGGAAATCGTACCCTTATAAAAAATTTCAATGAAATATCAACAAGACTCAACAGAAAACCTGAACACATACTAAAATTCTTATTAAGAGAATTAGGTACTTCAGGAAATAATGAGGGTAATCGTGCAATATTACAAGGTAAATTTACCCATTATGTAATAAATGACAGACTTAAAGAGTATGTAGATAGATTTGTAATGTGTCATGAATGTAATAGACCAGATACAAAAATTATACGGGAAGAAAGAATCGACATGCTAAAATGTATGGCATGTGGAGCAAAAGCACCATTAAAATCATTATAATTAAATAATGATTAAATTCCTTCCCCACCTATTTATAACAACCTTAAAAAAAACTCATTCTAAAAAAATTAGATGAAATAAGAAAAAAATATAAAAGAATGAAACCATGTTTTGCTTAAAATGTAACAAAGAAGAAGAATTATATGAAGATCTATGTAAAAAATGTTATATAGATGAATTTAAATTAGTATCTGTACCAGAAAATGCTGAATTTACAATATGTTCCCATTGTGGAGCTACATTTAAAGAATATAAATGGATAGAATCAGAATATTATGATGAAGATATAATACAAGATGCTATATTAAAGAAACTTGAAGTAAATAATAAACTTGAAAATCCTAAAATTACTACTGAAATTCTAGTAAATAGAGGTACAATGTATGATTGTATAATACATTGTGAAGGAACAGTGCTAAATACTCATGTAAAAGAAGAACATCCTATAACTGTTAAAGTTATTAAAGGAGTATGTCCAACATGTAGTAAATATAATTCAGGATATTATGAAGCAGTTATACAATTACGAGCAGATAATAGAAAAATAACTGATGATGAATTATCTCAAATAGAAGACACTATAGTTAAAGAAACAAATAATTTATATAAAACAAATAAACTTTCATATATTGCTAAAAGAACTCAATTAAAAGAAGGTATAGATTATAATATTGGATCATTAAACGCAGCACAAAAAATAACAGACCATATTCAAAAAAATTATGGTGGAATTATAAGTCAATCTCATAAAATAGTAGGACAAGATAAATCAACAAGTAAAGATTTATACAGAACATGGATTTTAATGAGACTTCCTTCATTTAAAAAAGATGATATTATAGAATATGATAATAAAATATACCAAGTAACAAATATTGGTAGTCATAAAATAACAGTACTAAATCTTGAAGATTATTCAACAAATAGTATAATGTGGAAGAAATATGATAAACTAAAAAAAGTTGCTAAAATAACTGATATACAATCTACTACAATAACAAATAAAACACCAACAACAT
This sequence comes from Methanobacteriaceae archaeon, assembly GCA_030539615.1. GTDB lineage: Archaea > Methanobacteriota > Methanobacteria > Methanobacteriales > Methanobacteriaceae > Methanosphaera. Next base: position 27,163 of record JAUNXU010000009.1, read on the forward strand.
TACAAATACTTGATCCTAGTGATTATTCACCAATTGATCTTAAATTAAAAGATTTTATGAAAAATCTTGAAATTGGTTCAAATGTTAATGTTATAAAAATTAATAACCAAATATTTATTATATTATAAAAAAATTAGAATAAGGAAAAAAATACAATGAGTACAAATCCTATAATAGAAAAAATAAAAAAAGGAACAATAGAAATAATTTCTGAAGAAGAATTAGAAAAAAAAGAAAAAATTGCTTATGTTGGGTATGAACCTTCTGGAAATATACATTTAGGTCATGCAATAACTATTAAAAAATTAATAGATTTACAAGAAGCAGGATTTAAGATTAAAATATTATTAGCTGATTTACATGCATATCTTAATGGAAAAGGAACTTTAGAAGAAATACATGAAATCTCAAAATATAATATGGAATGTTTTAAAGCATTAGGATTATCTGAAGACACTGAATTTATACTTGGTTCTGAAAGAATGGTAAATGAAAAATATACATTAGATTTAATTGAATTAGCAACCCATACAACAATATCTAGAGCTCAAAGAAGTATGGCTCAAATTACTAGAGATGCTAAAGAACATTATGTATCTGAAACATTATATCCTTTAATGCAAGCAATTGATATTGCACATTTAAAGGCTGATGTTGCATTAGGTGGTCTTGAACAAAGAAAGATTCATATGCTTGCAAGGGAATTATTACCTAAAGCAGGATATGAAACACCTGTATGTATTCACACTCCACTTATTCATGGTACTGATGGATCTGATAAAATGTCTTCTTCTAAAAATAATTATATTGCAGTGACTGATGATTCTAAAACTATTAAAAATAAAATTAATAAAAGTTTTTGTCCAGTTGGTCAAGTCGAAGATAATCCGATTATGGAATTAGCTCATCATTATATTTTTGATAAAAATGATGTTATGTTAATAAAAAGACCTGAAAAATTTGGTGGAAATCTTGAATTAACTGAAGATAAGTTACATGAAATGTATAGTAATGAAGAAATTCATCCATTAGATGTTAAAAATACTGTTGCAAATTATTTAATTGATAGATTTGAACCAGTTCGAGATTATTTTGATAAAAAGGAGAATTAAACTATGTCTAGTTCCCATAGAATGAAAGTATTAATAGGTATTCCTCCAAAACAGGTAAATGAGATTATGGAAGAGTATCATTTAAATATGCTTGAAACTAAAAAAGGATTAGTTTTTGAAGGAGAACTTGAAGATCTTCGTGCTGCTTCAAATCATTTTGTAGATTATTTATTACCACCTGGACCTACTGAATCTGAAATTCAAGAAGCTGTTGATAAATATGATGTTCAATTAAAACAAACTGAAATGGGTCCTACTTTACAAGGAACTATGTATAATATAAATGAAGCTATTCTTTATATTATTGATGTGTTAGAAAAAAGAATTGATGAAGAATTATAATTCATTAATTTTTTCATATACTATTTTTTTAATATCATTTTGTACTTTTTCTATTGATTGATTTGCTTTTACTATAGGTATATTCTCTTTTTTGGCTATGTTAAGATAATTTTCTTTTGTTTGTATTAAAAATTCTTGAGTTTCAAAAGTATCTTGTTTCATGCATCTTGTTAGTGCTTCTTTTACAGGCATGTCTAATATTATAATTATATCAGGTTTTACTGCTTTTTTATTTAAATCTTTTACCCATATATCATTATTTTGATATGCTAAACTTGAATAATATGATCTATCACTTATTATAATTTCTTTCTTGTTTCCTTTTACTTTTTTTAATGTATTTTTTAATGTTAATCTATCTGCTGCAAATAATAATGCTAAAATATCTTGTTTATTTGAAGTTGTACTATCTTTATCTTGTAAATATTTTCTTATTAATTTACCTATTTCAGAATTTGTTGGTTCTATTACTTGTGTAGCATTGTATCCTTTTTCTTTTAAATCTTCAGTTAATAATTTTGTTTGTGTTGTTTTTCCAGTTCCATCTATTCCTTCTAATATAATATACATTTGATATTTTCTTCCCCTTTTATTTTTTAAAAAACTGTATCATTAATTATATTATATATCTTTAATAGATTATTAATTATATTAAAGAAAGGTATGTTATTTTTATGGATATTTTATTATATATTTTAATTTTATTATTAGCAGGTGCCATTACTGGTTTTTTATCAGGTTTATTAGGTGTTGGTGGTGGTTTTATTATGACTCCTATCCAATATTTCTTATTAGTCCATATTGGTGTTGAAGCTAATCTTGCTATTACAATATCTTTTGCTACTAGTTTAGGAATTATTTTAATTACTAGTATTTTTAGTTCTAGAAAACATTATGCTAATAATTTTGTTGTAAAAAAGAATATTAAATTTCTTATTGTTTCTGGATTTTTTGGTGCTTTAAGTGGTGCTTTATTATCAGTTCATTTAGATGTTAATATTTTACAATTAATATTTGCCATATTATGTATTGGTGCTGGTATTTGGATGTTTATTATAAAATATCCTGAAAATAGTGAATTAATTGCTTCTGAAAAATATAAATATATATTATTAGGTTTATGTGCCGGATTATTATCTGGTTTATTAGGTGTTGGTGGAGGTATTATTTTAATTCCTATATTTTGTTTAGTATTAAAGTATCCTGTTCATAAAGCTATAGGTACATCATCTACTATAATTATTTTCACTTCTTGTGGTGGTTTATTAATGTATCTTATTTTAGGTTTATATACATCTAATTTACCTGATTATTGTTTTGGATATATAAATATTTTACAATTAATATTTATAAGTTTAACTAGTTGTATTTTTGCAAAATATGGTGCTGATACTGCTAAAAAAACTAAACCAATTATTTTAAAATATTTACATATTATTTTAATGTTATTTATTGGTTTGAAAATGGGTGGTTTATTTTAATTTTTAATTTATTTATATATCAAAATACAAAGAATGATTATAATATAAAAATTATTTATTTATAATAATTTAATTAGGACTTATTTTTTTTTATTAATTTATAAGGGAGTTTTTTTCTTTGGATATACGTAATGTTGATGGAATTGGTGATAAATTAGCTTGTAAAATTATTGATTCTTATGGAGGATTAGATAATTTTATTAGTCGTATAAAAAATTATGATATTGAACAATTAATGGAAATTGATGGTTTAAGTCAAAGAAAAGCTATGAATATTGTTAATTATGTTCTTAATAATCCAAGTAATAATTTTTTAAAAACTGAAGAATCAAAAATTATTTATGAAGATATTATTAATCGTATTCTTAAATTTACTAATACAACTTATGCTAAAAATCGTGTTCTTTTAATTAATCCATCTAATAATATGGATTCTATTAAAAATATGCAGAATATTGTTTCTAATGCAATGAATATTTGTGAAGATCTTGATTTAAATTATATTCAAGATTTATATGAAAATGTTGATTATCTTGTTGATGATTTTCGTCCTGTTTTTAATGATAGTATTTGCATAGTTTGTGAAGAATATGATGATTATATTAAATTACTAGATAATGGTTTTAATAAATTTTGTAATATTTTAACAGGTGAAGATGTTCTTAGTTTTGATAATTATGAATTTATTATTTTTTTATATGGAGATTGTCTTATTGATATTGGAGATGCTTCTAATGTTGTAATGGTTAGCAATAATTCACAAGATTATGAAATTTTACCAGATAGTCTTATTTCTTATTTTATTACTAATAAATCTATTTTAGAAAATACTTTTAAAATTAGAAAAGCTCTTAATTGGGATTCAGATATAGGTGATGTTTTAAATTTATTAGATGGTATTAATGATAATGTTGTTGATCTTGATGATATTATAGATATTGTTGAAGATTTAAAAGATCAAGGAAATAAAAAAATTAAAAGTAGAATACGTGATGTAAATCTTAGTGGTGAAGATGTATTATTACTTCTTGATGAAGATAATGTTCCACCTAAAATACAAAATATTTTTGATTTTGTTATAGATGAATTATTAAGTGAATTATCTAAAAAAACTAATCTTAGTTTTGATCCATTCATTGTTAAATATCCCTTAAAAATTGATTATGATGAAATTGAACGTGTAAAAAAAATTGAATATGCAAATAAACATATTAATAGTTTTGAAAGAAAAGTTGAAGCATGTAAAACATTATCTGATTTAAAAGATAATGTTGTTAAAGAAGTTCTTGAAGTTATTCATTTTGATTATGATTTTACTTTAGGATGTTTTAGTAAATATTATGGATTAACAATACCAGAATTTGGTATGGATTATATTATACATGATGGTTTACATATTAGATTAAAATCAGGAATGAATGAAAGTAATAAAGAAATGCAATTAATTGATTATAATCTTAATAGTGATGATGGAATTGTTCTTTTAACAGGTGCAAATAGTGGTGGAAAAACAACTCTTTTAGAAATGCTTGCACAATTTTCTATTATGGGTCATATGGGACTTGGAGTATGTGCTTCCAAATGCATATTAAAATTAGAAGAAGAAATATATTATTTTTCTAAAAAACATTCACTTGATGCAGGAGCTTTTGAAACCTTCCTAAAAAAATTCATACCAATAACATTAGGAAAAGATGATAAATTAATTTTATTAGATGAAATTGAATCAATAACAGAATTAGAAGCAGCAATAAAAATTATAAGTGGATTTATTGAAAATATTCAAAATACAAATTCATTTGCAATTATAGTTACACATATGGCACCACAAATATTAAAACAAGTAAAAGTCAGAGTAGACGGAATAGAAGCAAAAGGACTAGACAAAGATTATAATTTAATAGTAGATAGAAGTCCACATATTAATTATTTAGCAAATAGTACACCAGAATTAATATTACAAAAAATGTATGAAAAAGCAGAAAATCCATTAAAAGAAGTTTATGGTGATATTCTTAAAAAATTCCAATAGGAAAAAGGAGTATTGCCTAGTTACTAACTCTCTAGATCACAGGTAGATTACCAACATTCCTCCCTGAGCAACCCTCGTATAAGGCAGTCATATCATTACACTAAATCCTTTATAAAAATTATAAGGAACCCCTAGTAACAGATATTCTCATATTTTTAGTTAAATAACTTATTATTATCAAATATCCTCCAGAAAATATTAAATTAAATTAATTCTCTATTTTTCTTTGAAACTATATATATAATGTCTTTAAAAAAAACGAATTAAAATTTCATTTAAAGATTCGACAATTATTAGTTTTATATTAATATTATATTAAATCTATCTTTTTAAAAAAATTAAAATTCAAAAAAATTAAAATTATATATAT
>JAUNXU010000072.1 GCA_030539615.1 Methanobacteriaceae archaeon
TATATTATATAAATATATTAATTATATTAAAACTTGTAATGTATTTAATTATTAAATAAAAAATAAGAATTATTCTTTTAAAAATTAATTTAAGCATTCTTAGTGTAATAATAAATTAATCTTAATTAAGTTATTTCTTTATTTACTATTTAAATAAAATTATAAAACAAAACTTTTTTAGGAGATATTGTAATATTATGAATTATAATGATGATAAAATAAACATGACACATGGTGCTGGTGGGGAAGTAATGCAAGATATGATATCTAATGTCATATTAAGTAATATTACAAAAACTAGTGTTAATGGTGGTATTGGATTAGAACAATTGGATGATAGTGCTACAATACCATTATATGATGATCATGTTGTAGTAACTACAATAGATAGTCACACTGTACAACCACTATTTTTCCCTGGAGGGGACATAGGAAGAATATCTGCAGCTGGAACGTTAAATGATATTTCTGTAATGGGTGTAAAACCTCTATCATTAAATAATGCAATGGTTATAAGTGAAGGATTTAATAAAGCTGACTTTGAAAAGATAATAAAATCTATGGATGAAACATGTCAAGAAGTTGGTGCAGCAATAATTACTGGTGATACAAAAGTTATTGATAAAGATAAGCTTGATGGTATGATAATTACCACTGCTGGTATTGGAATAGGAAAAAAAGAAAATATAGTATCTGATGCTGGTTTAAATGAAGGGGATAAAATTATATTAACTGGTAGTATTGGTGATCATGGAATGGCTATAATGTCACAAAGAGAAGGATTTGGTTATGAAACTGATCTTTTATCTGATGTAGCACCAGTATGGAGTATGGTTGAAGCAGCACAATCTAAAGGGAAAATAACTGCAATGAAAGATCCAACTCGTGGTGGAATAGCTAATGCTTTAAATGAAATGTCTGATAAATCTGGTTTTGGTTTATATTTGGATGAAGATAAAATACCTATAAAACCAGCTGTACATGCAGTATCTGAAATGTTAGGTATTGATCCATATGAAGTAGCTAATGAAGGAAAAATTGTTATGGGTGTAGAACCTGATAATGCAGAAGCCATGCTTGAAGCAATAAAAAATACTAAATATGGTGCTAATGCTCAGATAATAGGTGAAGTAACAAAAGATAAATATGTTTTAATGGAAACTTCATTTGGTGGAGAAAGAATAATAGAACCACCTATTGCTGATCCTGTACCTAGAGTATGTTAATTTAAATAAATTAAATATGGGCGGTAATCATGGAACTTTTTAAAGAAAGATTTAAAGCATTAATAATTGATATTATAATAGTAACATTAACTGTATGGGTAATAAATGCAATATTGTACATACCTATAGTTTTATTAAATATTTCTTGGTTAACATCTAATTATTCATTAATAGTATTAGTTATAGTAACTTTATCCTATTTCACAATAACAGAAGCTAAATATAATAGAACCTTAGGAAAATCAAGAGAACATTTATACGTGTCTGATGAAGAAGGATACATGACTTATTCAAAAGCATTAATCAGAAATTTATCAAAAATATTTTGGATACCATTAATAATAGATGTATTATTAGGTATGGCTTTAAAGTTTCCTTCACGATTTTTAGATAAAATAGCAAAAACAGATGTGTATTCAGAAGAAGAATTAGAATTACAAGAATAATAAACTATAAAAGAGGCTAAACATTGCTCGATATTAAATTATTTAGAGAAAATCCGGAAAAAATAAAAGAATCTGAAGAAAAAAGAGGAAGAACAACTGAAAATACAGAAAAAGTAATTGAATATGATTTGCTCTGGAGAAAAACTTTACAAGAAATCAATGATTTACGATCAAAGAAAAATAAATTATCTAAACAATTCAAAAAAGCAAAAAAAGATGGAACTCTTGAAGAAGTAATTCAAGAATCAAAAAATACTGCAGAACAAATAAAACAAAACGAAAAAAAATTAAATGAATACTTAGAAAAACGAGATGAATATAGATATAAAGTAGGAAATATTTTAGATGAAAAAGTTCCTATTTCTGATACTGAAGAAGATAATCAAATAATAAAAACATATAAAAAAATACCTGAATATGATTATAAACCAAAAAACCATGTTGATTTAATAAAATGTATTGATGGTGCTGATTTAGAAACCGCGGCTCAAATAGCTGGATCAAGATTTTATTATTTAAAACAGGATATACTTTATCTAAATTTAGCATTAATTCATTTTGCAATAGATGAATTGGTAAAAGTAGGATATACTGCTTTACAAACACCTTTTATGATAAAAAGTGAAGTAGCATCTGAAACATCTGAATTAGCAGAATTTGAAGAAACATTGTATAAATTAGAAAATGAAGATTTATATTTGATAGCAACAGCAGAACAAACACTAGCTGCATTACATCGTGATGAAATAATAGATACTGAAAATTTACCATTAAAATATTGTGCATTATCTACTTGCTTTAGAAAAGAAGCAGGTTCTCATGGAAAAGATACGCTAGGAATATTTAGGGTACATCAATTTGAAAAAATAGAACAATTTATTTATGCAACACCAGAACAATCAGAAGATCAACATAAAAAACTAATAGAAACAACAGAAAAAATATATCAAAAATTAGATTTACCATATCAGATAGTATCAATAGTATCATCAGAATTAAATGATAATGCAGCAATAAAATATGATCTTGAAGCATGGTTTCCAGGATCAAATACTTATCGAGAATTAGTATCTTGTACAAATTGTACTGATTATCAAGCACGAAAATTAAAAACAAGATATGGAAAACAAGGTGCTGGAAATTCTGAGACATTACATACATTAAATAGTACTGCTATAGCAACAGAAAGAACAATATGTTGTATTTTAGAAAATTATCAACAAGCAGATGGGAGTATAAAAGTACCTGAAGTATTAATACCATATATGAATAATAAAACTATAATAAATTCTCAAGATTAGATAAAGAATTATCTAAAAAGAAGAATAATACCATAAATTAATAGAATAAAAAGAAGGGGTGAGTAATAATATGTTAGTGAAAGATGTAATGACAAAAGAGGTACATACAGTAGAAGTTCCAGGATCAAGATCAACAGTATTAAAAACATTAGTAAAACATAATATTTCTGGAGTACCGATAGTTAAAAAAGGAAATAAAAAGTTAACAGGTATAATAACCAGATCCAATATAATTAAAAATCCTGGTGAAGATCAAATAGCAATGTTAATGACAAGAGAATTAATAACAGCACAACCAGATGAAAAAATAGAAACAGTCATTGTTAAAATGATTGAAAATGATATTCGAAGATTACCCATAGTGGAAAATGGTAATTTAGTAGGAATAGTAACTTCATCAGATATATTAAGTAATGTATTATGGAAAATAAAAAATGATGATCCAGTAGAAAAATATATGATAAGATCAGTACCATCAGCATGGGAAGAAACACCATTAGTAATAGCATTTTTTATAATGGAAAGTTTTGGATTTAAATCTATGCTACTTTTATCTGGAGAAGGAAAAGTAACTGGAATAATAACAGAAACAGATTTCATAAAAGAAAGTAGATTAGTTGAAGAAAAAGTTGTGCATAACAGTTCAGTAAGTACAGAAGGAGATAAATGGTCTTGGAATAGTCAAAGTGTACTATATGTTATAAAAAATAAATTAAACTTCTCTGAAAAAACATTAAAAGATGTTGCAAATAAAAATGTAATTTCAGTAACAAGAAAAACAACAGTAGAAGAATGTGCAACAAAAATGAAACAAAATAATATAGAGCAAGTACCAGTAGTAAATATGGAAAATGAACCAATAGGAATTTTAAGATCATCTGATCTTATGCAAGCTGCATTAGAAAAAGATGATTTTGAATAAATTCTATATTATTTCTTCTTTTAACTTACGTCTAATAAATTTAATATTTTCTATTAATAAATTATAACTTTCATTATAATCTGTGGTTTTTATAAAAATACTTGATGAATAAATAATAATTTTATTTATAATAATACAATTATCTTTCAATACATACTTTTTTTTATTTTCTTTTAATATTTTGCAAGTACTATTAAAATTAATAGTATAAGGTAATTCTTGTAAAAAACCATTATTAATTTCTTTAAGATTAACACTAGTTTTTTTATATTCTTTAGAATCAATAATTATATTACCAAATCCTAAATGTTTAATTTTATCATTGATCTTATTAATAATATCAATATCTAAAATATTAATTAGGCTGTCTGTTGATAAAACCAGTTTATTATCTTTATTGTTACGAATTCTTACAATATCCGAACTAATTATATCTTTAACAATTACTTCTGCTTCATTAATAAGGTTTAATTTATCATTTTCAAGAATAGTATCCTTTGGAATTCTAGTAGCAAGACAAGTAGTAGATTTAACATAATTTATATTAAGATATTTTAATGCACTTTTAACATCTTCAGTAGTAAAACCAGCTTCTATAAGTGGACTTAACATACCATATTCATAAACAATATTAATACCTGGACGATCTTCTAATAAGTCAGTTATATTACTTCCTTCAATAAAATAATCATAGTCTTTAAATTCAGGTAATTCCATAATTAAATCATACATTTTACTTCTACAATAATAACATCTATTACAATCATTTTTAATAAATAATTCATCTTTCATAAAATCATTAGAAATAATTCTATGAGGAATATCAATAATATTAGCTTGTTTAACACTTTCAATAATAAATGATGAAGGCATTAATTTATTATTAATTGTTACAGCTATTGAATTATCAGCAACTTCTTTAATAATACATGCAAGAAGTGAACTATCTGAACCACCTGAAAAAGCTAAAATACACTTTTTTCCATATAAAATATCTTTTAAATTTTGAATTTTTTCTTCTAATTTTTTCATATATATCAACATTGCTTAATATATTCTAATAATTTAATAGCATCTAAATATTTCATATCATAATAATTATTCTTTAAATAATTGTTAAGATTATCTAATTTAGTACTGTCAAGATTAGACTTTTTAAAAATATATTCAAATGATCGTTTAGGATAATATATATTTTTACCAATAGTAATAAGTTCATTAAAATCTTTTTTAGTAATAATGGATTCTTTAAGAGCATCTTCTAAATTATAATAAATATTGATTAAAGGTTCTGATAATAATTTTCCTGTTTTAGGATCAAAAGCTACAGCTACATCATCATCGGATTCAATAATTCCGGTTTTATAATCATTAAATATTCTACCAATTCCAATCATACCATATATTTCTAATTCACAAGCACGTAATGCACCCATACTAGATCCACCAATAATCATAATATTTTCATCAAGAGCATTTAAAATCTCTTTATGGGATACTGCAGGATCTTGATGAAAAACACCATCAATAATTCCAATAATTTTAGGATTATCATCTTCACTATTAATTATTTTTTGTATATCGCCACGTTTTACAGGAGGTAAATATTTTGCTTTAAGAATATTCTTTCCTTTATCATGGGATATTGAAGGTCCAGAAAAAATTATTATATTGTCTGTCATATAAACTCCCTAACTTATTGTCTTCTTATTAATTCATGATCTAATTTAATTAATCTTTTAATTGAGGATGGATGCATATTTTTACGTTCCCATTTCTTAATTACAAAATCAAGAGTAACTGGAGAAGATTTATGAACTAAATTGTCTGCATGTGCAACAATTTTTTCTTCTAAAGTTTCAGGAATATAATTTCTATCAGGTAAATTAAGTTCTTTAGCTTCAGTCGGTATGATTCCAGCACCAATATGACGTTCTGTAATTAAACATACTTTTTCATCAATATCTTCTTTTCTTAAAAGATCTGCTCCAATATATGCATGTTTAATACTAGCTGTTTTCATACGACCTATATCATGTAACATACTTCCAGTTTTTATAAGATTTTCATCTACTTTGTAATGTCTTGATATTATTTTTGCCCGATTATAAACAGCTTTTGAATGATATTTTATATAATTATTACAATGAAATTTTTCATATATTTCATTAATAATTTTATCAGGATTTTTTATTGTCATTTTATTCTTTCTTAATGTAGTTTTTAAAAAAAATTATTTCTTTAAAAAAAAGTATTGGGTGGTTAAAAAGATTATTCTTCTATTTCAAATTGGGATTTTAGACTTTTTAATTCATCAATGATTGGTTGATTATCTTTATAATCTAATTTTAATTCACAACGTGGACATACAAATTGAAAATCTGTTGCTTCATCAAATGAATATCTACATCCATTAGGACACATGAAAAAAAGGTTATTTTCTTCATATTTTAATGATTCTTCAATATCTTTATTGTGTGCTTCATATGTTTGTTCAATTATTTTTGCTGCTTTTTTACTTTCAAATTTCCAGCGATATGTAAACCATTGTGTTTCCGGATCTTTTTTTCTTTTATAAGTTGCTATTCCTACATCATATAATTTGTATAATATTTTTCGTACAAAATTTAATTTAATACCTGTTTCTTCAGATATTTCTTCATCAGTCATTTGACCTTTAAATAGACAATTTAATATTTTTGCACTATTTTCAGAGTCATGTGTTAAATTATATACTAAATTTAGTACATTTTCATCTGTTAAAAATTTTGAATCGTAATCAAATGGATATTTTGATTTAGTTCTTGCCATTATTTTTTCCCTACTCTTTAACTTATTTTTATTTTTTCTTATATTTTTAGCATATTCTATGAGTTTTCATTGTTTTTAAGGTAAATATGATAATATTGTTACTCTTTAAAATATAGTACTATTCTATGTTTTCTTTTTTTGGGTGTTGAATTGCTAAAAAAAAATTGTTTAGTAAATTAGATTATATATTTTTCAATATAATTTTGTACTTAGTATATTATTATGTTATTGGTAAATATAAATATTTTATGGATTCTTTTTTTTTTAATTTTAAATTTTTTAAGTGTGAAATATAACGGATATTTTATAAAAAAAATAAAAAGTAAAAATAATATTTTTTTTTAGATTTAAACTTTTCCTAAAGTATCTCCTCTTAATCCTCGTCTAAGAGTTTCTAAAGATATTATATCATTTACATTGATATTACCTAAGTTTACATCTGCTCCAAGTTTTAATATTAAATCTATTTGTTGATTTTTTTGAGGAGCTTCCCATAGTATTTTATTTTGAGGAATGTTTTTGTTTATTGTTTCAAAGTCATCTTCTTTTATATTTCCTTTTTCATCGAATATTCCTATATTTTTCCCACTTTCTCTTGCTTCTACTATTACAAGATCAGATTTATTATCTAGGTCTGTTTGTATAAGTTTTACTCTGTCTTCTGATTTAAGTTCGCTATCTTTTTTAAGGTCTTTTTTTCCTACTTCTGTTAATAAGTAAAATCCTTGTTCTTTAACTTTAGTTATTGCTTCTTGTCTTTTTTCAAGGGATATATATGTTGATCCATCAGATATTTCTATTGCATTAAAACCTAATTTATCTGCTTCTTGAAGATATTCATCAATTTTATCTTGTTTATTTGCTATTTCAAATAATGTTCCTCCAGGGTATGTTTTTATATCATATTGGTGGTATAATTCATTTTTATCTTTTATAATATCTCTTTTGTAGAGTGTACTTGTACCCCAACCATACTTAAGTAAATTAAAATAATCTCCTGTTATTTCTAACATATCTTTTGTAGTTTGATAACCTTGTCCTTTATCTAAAACCATTGTATTTGATTTTCCTTTTGTATCTTTTAATAAAAAATTAAATGCTTTCATTATTTCTTACCTTCTTTATTTTAATTTTTAAAGTATTTTATTGTTATTAAAATTTATGATCTTTTTGATATTTAATTTAGTTATATTAATATATCATGTATATACAAATAATCTATTATATATAAAATTTTATATTATATTTATTAAATAAGATATACTATAAATTATAATTTATTTAATATTTGTATTTAATTCATATAAATAAAAAAATATTATTATAGATATTATAATAATTTTCTATTTAAATTATTTTTTAGAATAAAATATTATAATTAGTATAA
>JAUNXU010000010.1 GCA_030539615.1 Methanobacteriaceae archaeon
TATAAAAATACTAAAAATATAATTATTTATTTCCAAGATAATGGTGTTAAATTTAATATTAATAAGCATATTCAAAAGAATGATTATAACTTAGAGCAGATTGGAATTAATCTAACAAATAATATTTCAGAAAATATTGAATATGATTATAATCTTAATCTAAATAATACAAAGATAATATTACCATTATAATTACTAATAATAAAGTATAAAAAGAATATTATTTCTTTATTCTTTTTTTTATTTTTTGTTACTCAAGATTAAAAGAGTTATATCATCAAATTGTTCAATATCCACCATAAACTTATTAACATCCCTCATTATATCTTCAGTTATTTCTTTAACATTTTTTGAATGTATATTATTTACTGTTTTTATTAAATTATCTGTTTGATAAAATTTTCCATATTTATTATTTGCTTCTGTTATTCCATCAGTATACAATATTAATGTATCTTCCAATATTATTTTTGAATGTTCATATCCAATATCTTCAAATACACCTAATACTAAATTAGATTCTGATTTTAGAAGATGATAATTATCTTTTTCTTTAATTAATGGAGGATTATGTCCAGCATTAGAATATATTAATTCATGAGAATTTATATTATATAATCCTAACCATAATGTTACAAACATAGATTCTTCATTGTTTTCACATAATTGATTATTTGTTTTATATAATATTTCATCAGGATTATTACCTTGATTTGCAAAACTTTTTATTAAAGCTTGTGTTTTAACTGAAAATAAAGCACCAGGTATTCCTTTTCCAGATGCATCTGCTATAATTATTGCAATTGTTTCATCATCAATATTAAAGAAATCATAGAAATCACCACCAACTTCTTTAGCAGGCTTACTATATGCATATAATTGATAATTATTATTTTTTGGAAAATTTATTGGAAGAATTGATTTTTGTATTTTTTCTGCTATTTTCAGTTCAGTTTGGATTCTTTCTTGTTCTTTAGTTATTTTTTGAAGATTTAATATATATTTATTAATATCTTTAGCTATTTTTATATATGCATTTGATAAGGTACCAATTTCATTTTTTTTGTTAATATATTTAGAATAATCTTCTATAATTTTATCGGTATTTATTTTTTCATCTGTTTTAACATATTTTGTTGCTTTTGAAAACACTATAATTGGTTTTACAATCTCTTTTTCAACATAATTTAATATCAATATTGTAGGAATAAAAAATATAGTTACAATAATATCCATAAACAATAATGAAAATAACTCTATTTGTAAACTAGAACTAACCCCAACAACTTCTAATGAAGTTAAATATGCAAAAACTCCTGATATTGAAAATAATATTAATGTTAATACTAAGAAAAATAACATTAAATCTTCAATTATTGATATTTGATATTTCTTTTTCTGAATTTCAAAAATCACAGGTTTTGTTAAATAAACAAGTAAAAATATTATTATAGAATATAAAATATAATTTCCTAAATCCTGATATTTTGGAAATATTATTAATGATAATATTAACATAATACTAGTTACAATAAACAATACCTTATATAACTTATTTAAATATTTTCTTTTTATATTAATAGTAGGTAGTTCTAATCCAATATTTAACCTATTTGATACAGTTATACCAATAACTCCAAATATAAATGAAAAATTAAATGTATTTAACAAATATTTTAAAGTAAACAATGAATCATATTGATATCTATCTATATTAATATCCAACATTAATGATACCAATAATGAATAAATTATACTAGTTACCATCAATATTAATATAAATTTTATTATATTATGAATATTACTTAATGAAGGTATTGATTGTTTAGTATCATTTGAATTACCCCATGTATACCATAATTTATAAGGTAAATATGATGCCATTATATTGATTAATGAATATGGAATAAGAATTGTTGATGCATAACCTTGTTTAAACCCAATTATTAAATTAGCCAAAACAGTTCCAATTCCACCATATACCCCAAATAATAATCCCATACTTGAATGTAAACCAAGATATGGATTTAATCCAACTCCAAAAGGAGTGTGTGTATTTGAAATATCTAAAAATAAATACACCACAATAAACAATGAAAAAGATACAATTATATGTTTTAAATGAAATATTTTCATTTTAGCATCTTCTTTTATAATAATTAACACCTCTTTCATTACATTATTTATTTAAATAATTATATTCCAATTAAAATAGTTAATTTATTTAAATTATCAACATATTCATAAGAAATTTCATAAGCATATTTTTTAACTAAATAAATACCCAAACCACCAATTTTCCTTTGATCTAATGATGAATCTACATCTTGATCTTTCACAGATTTAGGATTAAAGGGAATACCATCATCAATAAATTGAATTTTTATTAGATCCCCACATACATCTAAAAAGTTTACTTGTATAAATGTAGCATTAGAATAATTAACAATATTAACAAATACTTCCTCTAATATTATTTCAATAGGAAATGTATTATCTGTTACTATTAAAGATAAAATAAAATTATTCAAATTATCTAATTCTTTTTTATCTGGTTTTAATAATAATGTCCTCATTTAATCACCCTAAACTAAAAAAAATATAATCAATTATTATAAATATAAATATTACTCTTTTTTCCTAATAAAAATTCATTTAAACTTAATAGTATACTATATAATTTTTAAGTTAAATATTTAGTTAAGTAAAATACAAATAAATCATGTTTTTAAAAATTCTTATAAAAAAAAATTATTAACAAGAATGAATATTTAAAATAAAATTAAAAATCTAGAATTATTTTATATTTAATACTTTAACAAATCCTGATATTTCAAATATTTCCATTAAAATATCATTAACATTTATAATAACCATATTTTTATTAGATTTATTTAACTTTTTTTGTGTTGATATTAATAATCTTAAACCAGCACTTGATATGTAATTTAATTCTTTAAAATCAAAAATAATAGAATTATATTTTTTTAAATCATCAGAAATATCGTTTTGGAGTTTTGAAGAGGTATTTGTATCTAATCTACCAGTTACAAGAATTTTTAATGTATTTTCATTTTTAAAATCTTTTTTAATTTCCATAATTAATCCCCCGTAATCATATTTTAAAATAATTTCAATAGTTTAATATATCATTGTAATGTTAATTATTTTTAATAATTATATTAAGTATGATTTTTTATTAAAACTTTTAAAAATAGAGTAATTAACTAATTATAAATCAATACTTAAAAAGGCAGATATACAAGTAGAGTTTAAATATCTTAGAAAAAGAGCAAATATACATATAATGAGTAATTTATTTAAGAAAAAGTTTTTTTATTAATGGGGCCGGGGCCGAGATTCGAACCCGAGTCACAGGATCCACAGTCCTGAAGGATAACCGCCTACCCTACCCCGGCATTATTATAAACAAATGTAAATTCCAAATATATTTCCATATTTAGATGCGGGAGAAGGGATTCGAACCCTCGGAGGTCTACACCAACAGGTCCTAAGCCTGTCCCCTTTGGCCAGCTCGGGCACCCCCGCTAGTAAATATTAATTTTCTATTATAACGGCTTAAAATTATAAAAGAAAATATTCGTTAAAATCAAATAAGTAATGCTCCGACCGGGATTCGAACCCGAGTCTTCGGCTCGAAAGGCCGAAATGATTGGCCGGACTACACTATCGGAGCATAAATATACTATTAAATGGGCCCAATGGGGTTCGAACCCATGGCCGCCCGGTTATGAGCCGGGCGCTCTACCTGGCTAAGCTATGGGCCCTGAATTAATAACGCCGTCGACAGGATTTGAACCTGTGACCAATCGGTTAACAGCCGAACGCTCTACCTACTGAGCCACGACGGCACATCAATTACATTTAATTACAGTACAATAAACTATTTATTTTTAGTCCTATATATAGTTTATGTTTTATACTTGATTTGTAACATATCTATAAAACTAGAATGTTTCTTCCTATGAAGGATATTAATATGTTGTATCGTTTTTATATATATACTTTTCGGATACTATTTTTATTTTTTAAAAAAATAATAAAAGATATAAAAAACAGATAAAATAATAATGGATAATGTTTATATAACACTTATTAAAATTTTATAAAGGATTATAATGACTATGGATTTAATTAACAAAATAAAAAAGCATGAAATATTAGATATGCTAGAAGAATCAGATAAAATAACTTTAAAAAATCATGGAAATAAAATTAGTCTTGAACGAGCAATTTTCTTATCTTGGTGGTGTAATAAAGGTGATTGTAAATTTTGTTATATGTCTTCTCAAAAAGATCGTATTGAAAAATCATCTAAAAAAGATAATACTCCCGAATCTGATAAAGCTAAAAGACATATAAAAGGAATTTATGCTGAAGCTGAACTTACTAAACGTATGGGATGGAACATAGAATTCTTATCTGGAGGATATGGTGCATATTCCACTAGTGAAATTCAAGAAATTTGTCAAAATATTTATGATATAACTGATAATCCTGTTTGGCTTAATATTGGTATTACAGAAGATCTTGAAGAATATGGTGAAGAAATTATTGGAGTAACAGGAGCTGTTGAAACAGCAAATCCTAAATTACATGAATATATTTGTCCAAGTAAATCATTAAATGACATTAGTAATATGTTACTAAAAGCTGGTGATTTAGGTTATAAAAAAGCTATAACAATTATTATTGGATTAGGTGAAACTCCTGAACAGTTAGAAGATTTATTTGAATTAATAGAAAGACTTTCTATTGATAGAATAATTTTTTATTCATTGAATCCACACCCTGATACAATGTATGCTGATACACCTCAACCTGCTTCATTTTATTATGCGGGAATGGTAGCTGCAGTTAGAATTAGATTTCCTAATATTGAAATTATTACTGGTACATGGACTGATAATTTAGCTAATATTGGATTATTATTAAAAGCTGGATCTAATGGAATTACTAAGTTTCCTTTATTTAAAATGTATGGTAATCGTTATGGTAAACGTGTTGAAGAAGAAATTAAATGGTCTAATAGAGAATTGATTGGAAGTTTTTCGGATATGGATCGTTTAAAAAGTGACATTGTTTTACGACCAGAACTTGAACCATATATTCAACGTTATATTGATATGTGTTATAAAAATCTTAATATCAAAAAAATTTAATTAAAAGTTAATATTAAAGTAGGATATATAAATATATATAGAATAATATGAAGAATTAATTTTCAAATAATTTTTTTAATTCAATATGATACTTAATCACTAAATTTAATTTTTTAATTGGAGGAATTTATTATTACAGATATGATGTGTGGACTTGAAATCCACGTTCAATTAGCAACAGAATCTAAATTATTTTGTAGTTGTCCAACAAATTACCAATCAGCACCTGCAAATACAAACATATGCCCAACATGTTTAAATCAACCAGGGGCAAAACCTTATCCACCTAATCAAACAGCATTAGATAGTGCTATAAAAGTAGCATTAATGTTAGGTTGTGAAATAAGTACTGATACAGTTTATTTCCAAAGAAAACACTATGATTATCCTGATTTATCTTCAGGTTATCAAAGAACTAGTGTTCCAGTAGGTCATCATGGAGAACTTAATGGTGTTCGTATATTAGAAGTTCACGTTGAAGAAGATCCAGGACAATATAAACCAGATCTTGGAACTGTGGACTTTAATAGATCAGGAATAGCATTAATAGAAATTGTAACAGAACCTGATATGAAATCTCCAGAAGAAGCAAGAAATTTTTTAAATGAATTAATACGTGTGTTAAATTATAGTGGAAGTGCTCGTGGAGAAGGAACTATGAGAGCTGATGTTAACATTTCAATTGAAGGCGGTAAACGTGCAGAAGTTAAAAATGTTAATTCTATTCGTGGAGCTTACAAAGTTCTTAAATTTGAACTTATTAGACAAAAAAATGTTTTAAGACGTGGACAAACTGTTCAACAAGAAACAAGAGCTTATCTTGAATCTCAAATGATCACTGTTCCAATGAGACTTAAAGAAGATGCTGATGATTATAGATATATACCTGATCCAGATCTTCCACCATTAAAATTTGATCCAGAACATGTTAAAGAAATAAAAGAAAAAATGCCAGAACCAGCTCATCTTAAAACTGAACGTTTTGTTGAAGAATATGGTATATTACATGATGATGCAAAAGTTTTAACATCTGAACTTGAATTAGCAGATGCATTTGAAGAAGTATGTAAAAAAATTAAACCTGAAGATGCAGCTACTTGGATGAGAGATGAATTAAAAAGAGTTCTTAATTATAATAAATTAGCATATTCTGAAAGTGGTATTTCTACTGATAATATTATAGAGATATTAAATTTAATTAATGATAAAAAAATAACTCCCGAAGCAGCACATAAATTAGTTGAAAAAATGCCTAATAATTCTAAAACACCTACTGAAATTGGTAAAGAAATGGATGTTATAGGTGTTGCTGATGATGATCTTATTCAAAAAGTTGTTATTCAAGTTATTGATGAAAATCCAGAAGCAGTAGCTGATTATAATGAAGGTAAAGGTAATGCACTTAATTATCTTGTAGGACAAGTTATGAGATTAACTCGTGGAAAAGCTAATGCAAAACAAGCAAACAATATGTTAAAAGAACAGTTAGATAAATAAAAAAATTTAATTTGAAGAAGGTGTTAAACTATGGCAGAATTTAACAAAGTAAAAAATTATATGACAAAAGACGTCATAACTGTAACTGAAGACACAACACCTGTAGAAATACAAAATATGATAAAAAAAACAGGACATGATGGGTTTCCTGTTCAAAATAATGAAAATAAAATAGTTGGTATTGTTACTGCATCTGATTTAATAACAAAAGATTTTACTCCAACTATTAGAGATATGATGTCAACAGATATTGTAGTTGCTAATGAAGAATTAACAATCAATGATGCTGCTAGAGTTATGTTCAGAATGGGTATTTCTAGATTACCTGTAACTAATGAAGAAGAAGGTGTAATTGGTATTATTACAAATACTGATATTTTAAGAAGTCATATTGAAAGATCTACACCTACAAAAGTTAATCAATTTAGAACATCTTTAGAACAATTATATAATATTAAAACTACCCTTCATGAAGAAAATGTTCCTATAAAGTTAATGAAACCTACTCAAGATAAAATTTATGCTGATGAATTACAAGGAAGAACATATGAAATTGAGAGAGGTCTAGCTGAACCTGTTATTCTTGTAAAAACTAAAGATAAATATGTTGTAGTTGATGGACATCATCGTATTGTTGCTGCTTATCAAAAAGGGTATGATAAAATTGGTGCTTATGTTATTCAATTAAGTAAAGATATTAAATTAGGTCTTGAAAAAACTGCTGAAAAGAATAATATATTTTCATTAGATGATATTGAAATTATTGAAGATGCTCAACATCCATTAATTGCTATTACAGACAGTATAAAAAATCAAAATAAAGAAAAGAATAAGAAAAAAGGGATATAAATGAATGATGAAATATTAAGAGAAGTTTTTGAAACATTGAAAAATAGAAGAGATAATCCTATTGATTCATATACATCTAACTTAATGAAAGACAGTGATAAAAAAGCCGAAGATAAAATTCTTGAAAAGATCGGTGAAGAAAGTGCAGAAGTTATACTTGCTTCTAAAAATAATGAAGCATTAGTTGAAGAATCATGTGACTTAATCTTTTTCACATTATTAAATCTTGTTTATAAAAACATAGAACTAGACGAAATATTTGAAGAACTCAAAAAACGTCATAATAAATAATAAATTTTCATCATCCCCTTTTTTTTATTACTATTTTTTAATAAAATTTCCATACTAAAAACCGAATATCAAAAATACTTAAAATATAATATCAAATAAATAGAAAAGATATTTTATACAATATAAGTTTTAAAAGTGAGATATGTCAAACATGATTACTAAACAATATAAATAGTAAACTGTATAAACTTAATATATATTAAAAAAAATCCTTAAATACATTTTTATTAGCTAATAAATAAAAGAGTGATAATAATGGATAATAAATTAAAAGTAATTATAGCTATTGTTATAATTGCCATAGTTACTATTGGAGGATATTTTGCATATTCTTCTTATATGAATGAGAACTTTTCAACAAATATGGCTAGTGCTGTAAATTGTGAAGTATCTATACAAAATATTGCAAATAATAATTCTGCATCAACAACCGTTGATCAAACAGAACAAGTAAATCAAATAATTAATAAACTTAATGAAGAAAAAACCCATTTAAATAATGCAAAAAGTTTTACTATAAATAGTGCTGAAAAACAATATGTGGATTTACAACTTGAAAAAGTAGATATTGAAATAGCTCAGTATAATGATCTTTTAAAAACATATGCAACTTCAGATTCTTTTGATATGGAAACAATGCAAGAAATACATAAAATTGATGATGATTATACTAATCAAGTAATTAAATTAAATGAAAATCAAAAACAAGTAAAAGATCTTTTATCTAAAAATTCTGATTTAAATAAAGTAATAACAGGATTACCTGACATTAATAAAATTGAAATGAATGGATTTTTAGGTAATAATGTAATAAATAATTCAACATTTGGAAATACAACAACAAACAGCACAACATGAATAAATAAAATAATAAATAAGTATGTAATTTATTACATACAACTTATTAACTTTTTTTTAAGTGATTTGTACTAGTACACCTGAACATATCCACTATTTAATTTAAATTTTTATAAATTAATATTTTCCTTTGCCCAAATAGCACCTTTTGATAAAGCATCTATATTTAATGGGATGAGTTTTTGTTTATTTTTAAAGATCTCTTTAATTGCAGCTTCATAATATTTAGGATCTATATTAGTAAATCCAGTTTCCATTAATATACCTAATATTACTACATTAGCTACTTTTACATTACCCATTTCTTTTGCAATTTTTGTTCCAGGAACTTTAAATGTATGAATACCATCACGTGGAGTATAATCAGATATAATATCATCATATAATATTAATCCACCATCACGCACATTATCTTCAAACATTTCTAAAGAAGGTTTATTCATTGCAATAAGAATATTTATATCATGAACTGCAGGAGAACCAATTAAATCACCAGATAATATAACTGTACAATTACTTGTTCCACCTCTTTGTTCAGGTCCATATGCTGGATACCATGAAGCATGTTTCTGATTTTGAACACCAGCTTGTGCTAATGTTAATCCCATACTTAATATTCCTTGACCACCAAAACCTGCTAATTTTGTTACTATTGGTTTAAATTCAGAATCATTTATTATATTCAAATCATTTTCTTCATCAATATTAAATATATTATCTAATGTTTCTTTTGTAAAATCACTTTCAAGCCTTTTTATAGGTTCTGTTGTATTAATATTATCTCTAAAGTTTTTTAATGGGAATTCTTCTTCCATTAATGTATTAACAAAATCTTGTGCTTCTTTAGTATTTTGTTTTAAATTTGTTGGACATGGAGATAATATTTCTACAAATGCATATCCTTTTTTATCACGTTGAATTTCTAATGCTTTTTTTATTGCTACTTTTGCTTTTTTGATATGATCAATATCTGCTACAGATACTCTTTCAATAAATACTGGAGCTTTTAGATTGTTTATTATTTCAGATATGTGTAATGGATATCCTGTAAAATTAGGATCTCTTCCTGCTGGACAACTTGTTGTTACTTCATCAATTAGTGTTGTTGGTGCCATTTGCCCACCAGTCATTCCATATACTGTATTATTTATGAAAAATACAACCATTTTTTCTCCACGATTAGCTGCTTGTATTGTTTCATTTAATCCAATTGATGCAAGATCACCATCACCTTGATATGAGATTAATATTGCATCTTCTTCAGCTCTTGAAATTCCTGTTGCTACTGCTGGTGCTCTTCCATGTGCTGTTTGTATGTTTCCACAGTTAAAATAATAATATGCAAATACTGAACATCCTACAGGACTAATCATTACAGTTCTATCTTGTATTTCAAGAGTATCCATTGCTTCACCAATTAATTTATGGACTATTCCATGACCACATCCTGGACAATAATGGGTTGCTGTCATTGCATTTCCACCTTTTCTTGTAAATACATCATTTAAAGAATCAGCTTTTTTTATTATTCTTTCTTTGGAGTTATTCATTATATAGACCCTCCTTTAACATCTGTTTTATTATTCATTAAAATTCCACCCATTCATCTTCACTATTTTTATGAATTCTGTGTATTTCATCTTTTATACTTTTCATATCCATTATGTTTCCACCCATTCTGTTTACTAAAGTTACAGGTCTTGTACATTCAATTGCTAATTTTATATCTTCAATCATTTGTCCATTACTCATTTCAACAGATACTAAATGACAATCAGGTTTAGTACTTATTATTGATTTTAACTCATTTTTTGGGAAAGGATATAATGTTTTTGGTCTAAATAATCCCACTGGTATATTTTCTTCTTCTCTTACTTGATCAATTACTGATCTTGCAATTCTACTACTTATACCATATGCAACTAATATAATTTCTGCATCATTTATTTTATATGATTCATAGTCAGATTCAGTATCTTCTATTAATTGATATTTATCTTGTAAATAATAATTGAAATCTTCTAATTGTTTAAAATCAAGAAAAATTGATGTTACTAAGTTATCTTTTGTTTCTGAATTTCCCCTTACATTCCATTCATTATTAAATTCAGGTGTTTCTGCTTTTTCAGGAAATTTTAATGGTTCTATCATTTGTCCAAGTACTCCATCAGCTAGTACAAATGTTGGATTTCTATATTTTGTACCTAATTGGAATGCTTTTTGTGTAAAGTCACACATTTCTTGAACTGAATTTGGTGCAAGTACTATGTTTTTATAGTTTCCATGTCCTCCACCTTTTACTACTTGATTATAATCTCCTTGTTCAGGACCAATATTTCCAAGACCAGGACCTGCCCTTACTATATCTATTATTACTGCTGGTAATTGTGCTCCAGCTAAATAGGAAATTCCTTCTTGTTTTAAACTTATTCCAGGTCCAGATGATGCTGCCATTACTTTATGTCCTGTTGATGCTGCACCATATACCATATTTATTGCTGCTTCTTCAGATTCTGCTTGTAAAAATTTTCTTCCAGCTTTTGGAAAATGTTTAGATGCTTCTTCTAATATTTCTGTTGCTGGTGTTATTGGATAACCAAAGAAACAATCACATCCTGAATATAAAGCTCCTATTACAACTGCTAAATTTCCTTTTGTTAATTGTACTGCCATTTTAGTTCTCCTTTATTGGTATATGTATCTCTATTGCTAATGGTTCAGGACAGGTGTAATAACAATTTAGACATCCTATACATCCTTCACCATTATATTCCACATATTTATATCCTCTTTGATTTAGATTATCCGATAATTTTAATAAATCCTGAGGACATGCTATTACACATCTTTCACATGATTTACATTCTAAAATATTTATTTTAGGGTATGGTTCATTTGTCATATAACTTCCTTCTATCTATTTTTTAGATTTTAATTTTTCTTCATCTTCTAATCTTATTTTTTTACGCATTAATTTTCCACTGAAAGTTTTTGGTAGTTTTTCAACATACTCAATTGCTCGAGGATATTTATAAGGTGCTGTTACTTGTTTTACATGATTTTGTAATTCTTTTGTTAATTCATCAGAAGGTGTGTAACCTTTTGATAATACTATTGTTGCTTTTACAATTTGACCTCTTATTTGATGAGGTATTCCAGTTATAGCACAATCAAATACTGCATCATGTTCTAATAATGCACTTTCTACTTCAAAAGGACCTATTTTATATCCTGAACTTTTAATTACATCATCAACTCGACCTTTAAACCAATAATATCCTTCTTCATCTTTCCAGGCAGTATCTCCGGTATGATAATATCCTCCACGATATGCTTCATTGGTTTTTTCAGGATCATTATAATAACCTGTAAATAATCCTACAGGAATACCTTCACTTACATTAATTACAATTTCCCCTTCTTCTCCAATATCACATTCGTTTCCTTCATGGTTCATTAACATTACATCATATATTGGTGCTGGTTTTCCCATAGAGCCAAGTTTTATATCCATCCAAAAAAATGTTGCAATACTTACTACAGATTCTGTTTGACCAAATCCTTGTTTTATTTCTAATCCAGTTACTTCTTTGAATTTTCTGAATACTTCATCATTTAATGGTTCACCAGCTGTTACTACTTGTTGTATTGATGAAAAATCAAATTTCTTTATATTTTCTTTTATAAATAATCTATACATTGTTGGTGGACAACATAATGTTGTAATGTTATGTTTTAAACAATGGTTTAATACTTGTTCAGCATGGAATCTATCATAATCATATACAAATACTGCAGATCCAGAAATCCATTGACCATAAATTTCACCCCATAATGCTTTACCCCATCCAGTATCAGCTATAGTATAATGTAATCCATCTTCAACTACATTTTGCCAATATTTTGCAGTGACAATATGTCCTAAAGGATATCTATAATCATGTTTAACCATCTTAGGAAGTCCAGTTGTTCCTGATGAAAAGAATATTACTGCAGTATCTGTTTCTTTTGTTGCTTCAGATCCTGTTGGTCTTACAAAATCTTTAGATGCTTTTTGTATTTCTTCTCTTAAATTATACCATCCATGTAGATCTTCTTCACCTGCAAATATTTTAATAATTTCTTTTCCAGATTCTTTTTCTGCTTTTTGGAAATTTTCTGGAACTTCATCTTCTCTTATAGTTATTACTGCTTTTATATCTCCTGCTTGTAAACGATAAACAATATCTTCAGGTTTTAACATATGTGTTGCAGGAATTACTATTGCTCCAATTTTATGTAAAGCTATTATTGATATCCAAAAGTCATACCTACTTTTTAATGTTAACATTACTTTATCAGATTTTTTAATCCCTAAGCTTTTAAAAAAATTTGCTGCTTTATCTGTATAAAATTTTAAATCTTCAAAAGTGAATATTTTTTCTGTTATATCATTGCACCATACTAATGCTATTTTTTCAGGTTTTATTTTTGCATATTCATCTACTACATCATATGCAAAATTAAAATTTTTTGGAACATCTATCTTGAAATTCTCATTAAAATCTTTGTATGAATCAAATGTTGAGTTTTTAACAAATTTATTTAATAATAAAGTCATTTATACACCTTTTATAATATTTATAGTATTATTGATAAAAATTTTGTTGGTTTACCATCTAATGCTTCCATTGCATGGTCATATCTTGAATCAAAGTACATTGAATCTTCTGGATCAAGTTCAATTTCATTTTCATGTATATAAACTTTTAATCTTCCATCTAATACATATACAAATTCTTGTCCTTTATGTGCATTTGTATCTGGTTTTGTACCATCTAATCTAGGATTTACTGTTACTACAAATGGTTCTAATCTTTTATGGATGAAGTTTGATGCTAAATTTTCATAGTTGTATTGTTCTCTTCTATCTACTTTAACACCTTTATTTTTTCGTGTTATAGTAAATATGTTCATTCTTGATTCTTCACCTGTTAAAAGTAAATTTGTATCCACATTAAATATCTGTGCTGCTTCAAATAGTATACTTGCAGGTATGTCTACTACTGCATTTTCATAGTCATTGTATGTATCTGTGGATATACATAATTTTGATGCTATTTCTTCCACACTAATATCTGATAATTCTCTTATATCTTGTACTCTTGAGGCTATTTCTTTTCTTGTATCTACCATTATTGTTCTCCTATTAGTTATTTTTTTTACATTAGAATTTATTATATTTATTTTTAAAAATAGAATTTTTTTTATAAATTGGAATATAATGTAAAGTTTTAGTTATTAAATTAATTATGTGTAAATTAATGATTAAATTAAAAATTGATAACTAATTTTTTAATTCTTAATTAATTATCATATAATATATATTTTTGTTATCATTTAATATATAAAAAATTCTACAGTACATATTTTATTATTAAAATTTGAAAATAAAAAAAAAGAGAAAAAGAAGAATATTAACTTAAGTTATTTATTTTAAATGTTTATTTATAAGTTCCATTCCCCAATCAGCTAATTCTTCTGCTTTTTTCTGAGTTTTAGCTTCTGAAAAACATCTAAATATTGGTTCAGTTCCAGAAGGTCTTATTATTACCCATCCTTCATCAGTAATTATTTTAACTCCATCAGTTTTATCTACATTATATTCTTTAGTATCATCTAATATTTTTGTTATCATTTCATTTTTTAAGTTATCTGAACATTCAATTTTTCTTTTTTGTGAGTAATATGTTGGTAATTCATCAATTAATTGAGATAATGGTTTATTTTTTGTTGCTAATATTTCTAATATCATTGCTGTTGCTAATCCAGAATCTCTTCCATATACAAAGTCTGGAAATATTAGTCCACCATTTTCTTCCCCACCAAATAATCCATTAACTTCTTTAAGTTTTCTTGCTACTACTAAATCCCCTACTTTTGTCAGTATGATTTCACCATTATTTTCTTTAGCAATTTGTGCAATTGCTTCTGAAGTTGCAACAGTTGTTACTATTATTCCACCATTATTTTTTTCAAGCATATATTTTTCTACTAAAGCAAATGATTTATCACCATATACAAATTGTCCTTTTTCATCTATACAAATAGTTCTATCAGCATCTCCATCATGAGCTATTCCTATATCAGCACCTGTTGCTTTTACTACATTTATTAAATCTTGTAGGTTTGGTTCTGTTGGTTCAGGATTTCTTCCTGGGAAAAATCCATCAGGTTGACAATTAAGAGTTGTTACTTCACAACCTAATTT
Organism: Methanobacteriaceae archaeon; assembly: GCA_030539615.1. Classification (GTDB taxonomy): domain Archaea; phylum Methanobacteriota; class Methanobacteria; order Methanobacteriales; family Methanobacteriaceae; genus Methanosphaera. The sequence continues at coordinate 14,929 of JAUNXU010000010.1, forward strand.
TTTTAGTAAATAGGGTGTTGTTGAACAAGCTGCTCCACTTCCACTATCTACTACTACTTTAAGTTTCTTTTCATGGAGTTTTTCTGAGTCTACTCTTTTTATGATTTCTTGAATATATTCATCAATAATTTCTTGTTTGTATGCTTTTTTAATATTATCCCATGATACTCTTTTTTGTTTGTCATTGAAATATATATCTTCAATTTCTTCTTCTAATTCATCTGGAGTTCCTATCCCATCTTTATCTAATAATTTTAGTCCATTGTATTGAGGTGGATTGTGTGATGCTGTTATCATTATTCCACCATCATGATTTTTTCTTACTGCATATTGTAATGCTGGTGTTGGTAACATTCCATAGTCTACTACATCACATCCAACTGATAATAATCCTGCTGTTACTGCATGTTTTATCATTTCTGAAGATGTTCTTGGATCGGATCCTATAGCTATAGTTCCTTTTGTTGTTGTTCCAAAAGCAGCAGCTATTTTTGATGCAAATTCTGGCGTTAATACTTGATTTGCTATTCTTCTTACTCCAAATGTTCCAAATAATTGTTTCATTTTATCTTTTTTTCTCCTTTTAATTATTTTTTCTTATAGTATATACTGGCATATTGTCTGTACATATCCATGCATCTTCTTTTGAAATCCATAGATATTTATTATTTTCATGTATTTCAGTCCATGTATTATTATCTTGATTTTTAATCCATTTTACATAATAATATGTTGTATTATTGTATTTATATTCTACGTTCCACGTATTATTTTGCTTGGTATAAAACCATTCATAACCTGTTTTTGATGTACAACACCATGAATCTTGATCTATTTTTGTCCAATAATATGTATGTATTCCATACCATTTAACTATCCAATGATTAGTTCCACCTTGAATATGTACTGATTGATTATTAGAATCAATCCAATTTGATGAATATAACATGTCAATTAATGGAGGATATTCTTTATTTACCGAAATACTCTTATCATTTTGTATTTGAGGTATTTGAGAACCAAGTACAATCTTTTTAGTACCATATAATCCTGTTAATTCATTTAATGTTCTATTATTTGTTAATATTGTTGTATTTATATTATTTTCATGAAGTAATGTTATAAAATTTTCTGTTATATAATCTGGTTCTTCCATTTGGATGTATGATGATGGTGTATTTCTTGTTATGAAAACTTGTGTTATATTATTTTGTTTAAGATAATCTACTGTTTTTTGATTATTACTTGTTGGATCTTCTATTGAGATTGCATTACATGCAACTATATTTTTTATTGTTGAAGGTATTTCCCCATAAAATCCAGCATATGCTGTGTCTATTGTAGAATTTGATAATTCTTTTATCTTTTCTGATATTATAATACTTTTATCTACACCATTTATTCCATTATATTCTTCTATTTGAATATTCATATCTTTTAATTCATTTTTTAATAAATCAGGTATTTGTCCAACAATTATTACTTTTTTTATTTGATGTTTTTCAATATAATTCTTATAATTAACATCTAATTTTGTATCTGATTCATATTCACCATTTTTTGCTGTTACAAATACGGGTATTTTCATATATGCACCAAGTAATGATGCTTCTGGATCAGAAGGAGTTAATATAATCGTATCATTATTATGATCAAGAGTATTATCAGCAATCTTTGTTAATATTTCTTGTTTATTATTCCCCGTTATTTGTTGTACATGAGTATATGTTGATAATTCAAACAGTTCTAATGAATCCATATCACCTACAACAATTATTTTTGTTATATTATGTTCCATTATATATGATGGAATCCATGTTTTTAATTGAATAGGTATTTTATCATCAGTTAATACCATAGGAACTTGTTTATATCCCGAATATGCAGCAATTCCCACTTCTAAACCTTTAAATTCCCCTATAGCATTTGTTATAATTAGTGTTTGATTATCAGTTTCTAATTGATTTGTATATAATTGTGTTGTTAATATTCCTATTGTTATTAAAAGAATAATAACTATAATTATTAATTTTTGATAATTTTTCATTAAAGTATTTCCTCAATAATTATATTATATTCTTATTTCACATATTTTATAATGATTATTCTTATAGACTTCTTGTGAGTAATTTGGTACTGGTGTATCTTCTTTTAATAGTAGATATTTTATATTAAGATCTGCTAGTTCATTACGAGTTGATTTATTATAAATTATATGAATTGGATCTAACACATAATCAGGTATAGTTTCTGTATATCCACCATAGACTACAGAAGCGTTAGTATTTGATACTATTATTGTATCCATAATTGAATCTTCTGAAACTATTAAATCATTAGTTGGATGATGTTTAAACCAATACAAAATATCTAATCTATCTTCTGATAGAGACATATCTTGAAATCTATCAGTTATTATTGTTGGTTTATATATTGTTCCAATTGGATCAATTATTTTATGAACATTATAATCTATTAATAAATTAGTTTCTCCTTCTTTTGATAGATTTGGAGTGTATGAATCAACTATTGTTATTGATGTTATAGTTGAAACTATTAAAAGTATTATAATTAGGACATTAGCATATTTTATTATATTTTTTTTAGTTATTATTTTTTTAAATCCTATTGCAGCTAGAATTATTATTGGATATGATATTAATTCTAGTATCCTTATTGGAACTATATTTAGGCCTAAATATTTAGTAAAACTTAATAATGTTAAAGAAATAATCCATACAATTAATAACATGAATTGAGGAGATTTATATTTAGATCTTATTTTATATAATCCATATATTGAAAGTACAGTAGGTATTATTCCCATATATTTTATAAAATAAGTTATTAAATCAATATTATTACCTTTTATAGGATTAGTTATATAACCATATTTGAATATTGAAATACACCACCATAAAGTAGAGATTATAAAAATTAATAAAGGTATTTTCAATTGTTTATAAGTTATTCTTTTTTTAGTAGTGTATATAAAAATTATAGTATATAGTCCTAAAATACCAATTGTTAAAAGTGTTGTAAATAAATGAGTGTTAATTAATAATCCTAAAAATATTGTTGATAGTATTATATCGTTTTGTTTTGTATTTATTAGATAATTGTAATAAAAGTATATTGTAAGTAATGAGAATATAATTGCTAATGTTGCAGGAGTACTTATTATTGCACGATTTATTATTACAAATGTAAATAAAGATAAAATTCCAGTTATTAGTCCTGTTTGATTGTCATATATTCTTGCAGTAATAGTAGTTATAGTTAATATCAAACTAAAAGCAAATATTGGTTGTAATAATCTAATAATATTTAATGGTATAATATTAGTTAATTTAGATAATTCTACTATTAATAAATGGTATAATGGAGGATATTGGATTGCTCTTCCAATTGGTGAAACAGTAAATGGATCCCAAAAGATAATCCCATTTGTCATATATAAATTTATTAAATGTAAATGATAATAAATATCCCAGGTTAGTGGAAAAGAATATTTTATTACTGGAATTAATCCTATAAATAGTGCTAGTATAGATGGAAATAAAAGTATACTCTTTTTTTTCATATTCATTAGATACAATACTCTCTTTTTTTAGTCTGTTTTTAAAAAATTATAAATTCTTAAGTTGTTTATTATTTGATATTTATTAGAAGTTAAATTATCTTTAGTTTACTTGTATCTTCTAATATTAGTTCAATTTGTCCTTTGTATTGTGTTACTTTAGCTGTGCATTCTATTTGTTGATTTTCTTTTAGTTGTGGTATGTCTGTATTAAATATTACTAATGTTATTTGTCCTGTGTTATCTTGTATTGTTATATAATTTGCATTTTTTGTTGTTGTAATTTGTGTTATTGATCCTGTTATTGTTAATTCTTTATCTATTTCTGTTTTTGTAATTTTATTTATTGTTGTTTTTTGTGGTGTTATTGTTCCTATTAATAGTATCATACCTATTAATCCAATTATTGTTGTTAGTATTGCTATTTTAAATATTGTATTATCTTGCATATTTTTTTACTAATTTCTCCATAAAAGTAAGTATTACATTATATGTATTTTAGTAATAATATATTTTGTTATTTTTTAGATAATTCAATTATAGATTTCAATTTAGACAAAGTATCAACATCACTTCCACTTATATCATCTCTAACTCTTTTAACTACAGGAAATCTTAAAGAATACCCACTTTCATACTCATTACTTTCAACTATCTCACTATAAGAAATTTCAAGTATTACCTCAGGCTTAAATTTTACTTCCCTTCCTTTTCGACTAATTACCAACTTTTCCATCCTTTTTGTTAAACTTTCTAACAATTGATCATTCATACCAGTAGCAGCATGAGCAAGTGTCACATAATTTCCCACATCATCTTGTAAAGATACTAAATAAGAACCAAAGAATTTTGCCCGTTTACCCTTACCATAAATTCCACCAGTAATTATACAATCTAATGACTCTTGAACAGGTTTATATTTAAGCATTTTTTTTCCTCGATTTCCAGGTTTATATTCACCATACATATCTTTTAACATTATCCCCTCATGACCATTATTTATCGACCATTCAAATAACTTTTCAGCTTCTTCAATATTAGAACAAGATACTTTTTTCATAGTACTTAATTCAACATTTTTTGAAGTAGTTACTAATTCTTCCAATAACTCTCGTCTTTTATAAATTGGTTGATCTACAGTTTGCCCCTCATAATATAAAACATCAAATAAAAACACTTTTAATGGTATTTTTTTAACCATTTCTTCAATATTATGTTTTCTTTTTACTCTTTGTAGAATATATTGAAATGATATAGGTTGTCCATCTTTTGTTGCTATAACTTCTCCTTCAACTATATAATTTTCTATGTTTAATGCTTTTTCTAAATAAGTTACAACTTCAGGTAATGCATTAGTTACATTTTCTAATCGTCTTGTAAATATATTAATTTTCCCATTTTTATTATGGATTTGAACACGAATTCCATCATATTTTGTTTCACATATTACTTCTTTTAATTCAGATACTGTTTCTTTTATACCTTCAGATAATTGTGCTAACATTGGTTTTACTGGTTTTCCAGGAGTAAGAGTAATTTTTTTTAATTCATCTTCACTTATTCTTGCTTTATCTGCAACATATCCTAAATCATTAGATAACATTAATGCTTTTTCTACTGATTTTTTATTTACATCATATGCCTTTGCTATTGCATCAACAACTGTTCCTTCACCAACCCCAATTCTTAGTTGTTCTGTTATTGTACGAGTTATATATTTTGCTTCTTTAGCTGAAGCTGATACATATAATTCTAAAATAAGATTTATTTTTTTATTTTGAGATTTTTTTCCAGTAATTGTTTCAATTTTTCTTAGATTAGAATATACTTTATTTACTGTCAATTTATTTGTGAAAAATGATGTTTGGGTTTTATTCTTTAATAAACTTTCAGTTATTTCACCTAAATCACCAACAGATCCTAATTTTGTTTCAATTACTGAAGGCTTCTCTGTTATTACTTCTGATATTGCTTTTATAATTATTTGTGTTCCAACACCTAATTCCTTATCACTCCAAGGTGGAAAAACTTTTCCCATAAGTAATAAAGTTATGTTATATATTTCTTCAGGATTTGTTTTATTAATACTATTTAAAAAATCAGCTATTATATCTGTTTTCTCTAATCTACTTGATGTTGCATCTATTTTATCATATACCTTTACTAGTTCTTCATATGCAATTTTACTCAAATTTACCATTTCCCCTTTATTAATCCTGACTTTTAATATAATATATACTTTTAACTATTATAATTTAAATTTTTTACTAATGGTAAAAAAGATTAAATAAATAATATATATTAAGTATTAGGAGAATGTGAAACTGATGTTAATGCCTGAAAAAATTGATAATAATATGTTTGCCCCATGTGGAGTTGATTGTATGACATGTACTTACCATATTAGTTCATGTCCTGGTTGTAGAATGGGAAATCATGGAAAAACTAAAAGTACTTTAAAATGTAAGATTAAAGCTTGTTTTGATAATAAAAAATTTAAATACTGTTCTAGATGTAGTCAGTTTCCATGTAAATTAATTAAAAAACACGACAAAAACTATAAAAAACGTTACAATATAAGTCCAATAAATAATTCTAAAGAAGTTGAAAATAGAGGTATTAACAATTTCATGAAAAAAGAACAATTAGAGTGGTCTTGTCCTGATTGTAATCATATTATTTCATTTAATGATAAAATTTGTAGTAATTGTAAAAAAATAAAAGAGGAAAATATTTAAAAGTATTTCTCTTATTAGATAAAAAAAAAATAGTTTAGTTAATACATTTTATATTACTTATTTAATATTTAAAACCACATATATTACTATAATATATTATAATAAAAAAAAAATAAAAAATATAATGTTTTTAAGCTAATCTAAGAAAAAAATAGATTAAAAGGAGGAGCTATAGTTTTATGGAATATAATAAAAAATATTTTGAAACATTAGATATTGAAACTAAGAAATTATATGATATATCAAATAAAGCTCGTGAAGAAGGAAAAGATCTTAAACTTACAACTGAAGTACCCCTTGCAAAAAACTTAGCTGAACGTGTTGAAGGACTTGTTGGTCCAAAAGATGTTGCTAAAAAAATACGTAAATTAGAAGAAACTATGTCTCGTGAAGAAGTAGCATTTCAAATTGCTAGAGATATTGTAACTTCTACAGATGTTGAAGGAGTTAAAGATTCATTAGAAGTTCAAGAAGAAAAAGCAGATTCAGCTATAAGAACTGCTCTTGCTATATTAACAGAAGGTGTAGTTGCAGCACCATTAGAGGGTATTGCTCGTATAAAAATCAAAGATAATTTTGATGGAACTAAATATTTTGCTGTATTTTTTGCAGGTCCTATCCGTAGTGCTGGAGGTACTGCTGCAGCTCTTGCAGTACTTATTGGAGATTATATTCGTATATCATTAGGATTAGATGTTTATAAAATTACTGATGATGAAACAGAACGGTATGTTGAAGAAGTTGAATTATATGAATCAGAAGTAACAAATCTTCAATATTCACCTACTCCTGATGAAGTTAGAAAAGCTGTTAGAAATATTCCTGTTGAAGTAACTGGTGAACAAACAGATCAAGTAGAAGTTCAACATAGAGATCTTGAACGTGTTGAAACAAACTTTATTCGTGGTGGAGCATTACTTGCTATTGCTGAAGGTGTTATTCAGAAATCTCGTAAGATTGTTAAATATGCAAATACTTTAAAAATTGATGGATGGGATTGGCTTAGTGATTTTACATCTACTAAAAAAGAAGATAGTAAATCTGCAGAAGATGAAGATAAACCTAAAGAAAAGAAAATTGCTAAATATATGCAGGATATAATTGGTGGTAGACCAGTTATGAGTTATCCCGGAGCTAAAGGTGGTTTCAGATTAAGATATGGTAGATCCCGTAATACAGGACTTGCTGCTATGGGAGTTCATCCAGCTACAATGGAATTGGTTGAATTTCTTGCTGTTGGTACTCAAATGAAAATAGAAAAACCTGGAAAAGGAAATTGTGTTGTTCCAGTAGATTCTATTGAAGGTCCTATTGTTAAACTTAGAAATGGTGATGTTGTTCGAATTAATAGTGTTAATCAAGCAAATTCTATCCGTAAAGATGTTGTAGAAATACTATTTTTAGGAGATATGCTTGTAGCATTTGGAGAATTTTTAAGAAATAATATTCCTCTTGAAGCTTCTTGTTGGTGTGAAGAATGGTGGGCTCAACTTATTGAAATATCAGATTATTATAAAGAAAATGGTGGAGATTTAGGCATTGGTTTTGAAAAAGAAATGGCTCTTGATAAATTATTAAAATTAGATATTGATGCCCGTACAGCTTTTGATATTGCTAAAAAAACAGATACTCCACTTCATCCTAAGTTTACATTTAATTATGATGCTGTATCTATTGATGAACTTAATATTATTCAGAGGTATCTTTATGAAAATGTTAATAGTGTTGACATTATCTTTAATAATGATCATCATCGTATGGTTTATGGTTTTGAAAAACGGATTTTGGAAGCTTTAGGTGTTTGCCATATTGTTAAAGGAGAAACTATTACTATTGAAAATAATGATTTATATTCTTTAATGGTTGTTCTTAATCAACAGTTAGATACTACTTGTAACTCAAGTATTGAAGCAGTACATAAAATTAGTCCTGTTAAAATTAAAATTCGAGATCCTGTTTATATTGGTGCTCGTGTAGGTCGTCCTGAAAAAACTAAAGAAAGGCTTATGAGACCTGCACCTCATTCATTGTTTCCAGTAAGTACTGCTGATGGTAATAGACGAAATCTTGTTGCTGCTTGTACTAGAGGAAATATTAAAGTAGATATTGCTAAATGTAGATGTACAAATCCTGATTGTGGTGTTACATCTTTTATGGCAACTTGTCCTGTTTGCGGATCACATACAACACTTGAAAGTTCAGGAATTAAAAGTATTAAACTTAATTCTTTATTTAAAAAAGCATTGGATAATGTTAATGTTCGTAGAATTGATGAGGTTAAAGGTGTTAAGGGTTTAATTTCAGAAGATAAATTTCCAGAACCATTAGAAAAAGGTATTTTAAGGGCTAAAAATGAAGTATTCACATATCGTGATGCTACTATTCGTCATGATTCAACTGATTTACCATTAACACATTTTATTCCTCGTGAAATTGGAGTTAGTTATGAAAAAATCATTGAATTAGGTTATAATGAAGATATTTATGGTAATGAAATTGTAAATGATGATCAAATCATTGAAATTAAAATTCAAGATGTTGTTGTATCTGAAAATTGTGGTGATTATTTATTACGTGTATCTCATTTTATTGATGATTTATTAGAAAATTTTTATCATATGGATAGATATTATAATGCTGAAACTCGTTTAGATTTAGTTGGTCATTTAATAGCTGGACTTGCACCACATACATCTGCTGGTGTTTTAGGTCGTATTATAGGATTTACTAAAGCTGCTTGTTGTTATGCACATCCATATTTCCATTCTGCAAAAAGACGAAATTGTGATAGTGATGAAGATGCTGTTATGTTATTGTTAGATGCATTACTTAATTTTTCAAAGACATATCTTCCTAATACCAGAGGTGGTAGTATGGATGCACCTTTAGTTTTATCTTCTCGTATTGATCCTGAAGAAATTGATGATGAATCACATAATATTGATGCTATGTGGAGAGTTCCATTAGAAATTTATGATGCATCATATAAAGGTGTAAAACCATCAGATATTAATAAGTTTGTTGATAATGTTGAAAAAAGATTAGCTACTGATGATCAGTATCATGGTCTTATTTATTCCCACCCAACTAGTTCGATACATAGTGGACCAAAAGTTTGTTTATATAAGTCTTTGCAAGCAATGAGTGAAAAAGTTGAAAAACAAATAAGGTTAGCTGAACTTATTAGAGCAGTTGATCAAAAAGGAGTTGTGGAAGGTATATTGAATTCACACTTCTTACCTGACATTGCAGGAAATATTAGAGCATTTTCAAGACAAAAAGTCAGATGTACTAAATGTGGGACTAAATATAGGCGAATACCATTATCAGGAGAATGTAAATGTGGAAACAACCTCATATTAAGTATATCAAAAGGATCAGTTCTTAAGTATTTAGAAATATCAAAGGATTTATCCCATAGATATCCAATAGATCCTTACATTACTGAACGTATAGAGATATTTGAAACTGCTATAGTCTCTTTATTTGAAAGTGATAAATCTAAGCAAAGTTCATTAGATGCTTTCTTTTAATCCTCTTACTTTTTTTTAAATTAATAATACACTATAAACTCACTTAAACACCAATACATCCATACAATAAAAGTATTAATTTAGACGAACTAAAAAACTTAAATACTACTAAAAATAAATGAATAAACAATAAGTTAAATAAAAGTAGGTCTAAAAAAAACATGATGAAAAATTCAAAAACTATCCAAGAAGAGTATAATTTAAATGACATATACGTAATAAAAAATGATGGAATAACAGAAAAATTCAACTACGAAAAAATCATACGATCATGTATAATGATAAACATACCACTGGGAATAGCAGAAAAAATAGCATTTAAAATCTCCAAAAATGCTCGTGACCAAATGACAACAAAAGAAATCAAAGCAGAGATATACAAAATACTACAAAAAGAAAATAAAAATTTAGCAGACAAATATTACAATACCAACACATTAAGAGTTAGAACCGGAAGAGACACAATAGAACCATTTGATAAAGAAAAAATTAAAAATACTCTCATAGAAGAAACTCAAACAACAGACAAACTAGCAGATAAAATAGCAACAGAAGTATACAAAGAACTTAAAAAACTAAAATTAGATTATTTAACAGCCCCAATAATAAGAGAAATGGTAAACACCAAATTAACAGAAAATGGTTTAGAATCATTACGAAGAAAATATACTAGACTTGGAATACCTGTATACAATATAACAAATCTAATCGAAAATGGAAATAGAGACAATGCAAACATGATTCATAATCCAGAAACAATACACAAATATGTTGCAGACGAATCATTAAAACAATATACTTTACTAAACATATTACCACACAACTTAGCAGATGCACATATGAATGGATCAGTACATATACACGATTTAGAATTCTTTGCAGGAAGACCAATCAACTGTCTTCAACACGATTTAAGAACATTTATAAGATTTGGATTAAAAGTAGATGGAACTGGAGACCATACAAGTGTAGCTGGTGCACCAAACCACTTAGAAACATTAATGAACCATAGTGGTGAAATAATGTTAGCTGCTCAACAGAATATGAGTGGAGGACAAGCAATGAGCCTATGGAATATTTTTGTAGCACCATTTGCAAAAGGTCAACCATACACAAAAATTAAACAAGCAGTAGAAATGTTAGTATTCAATTTAAATATGGCATATGCTGCACGTGGAGGTCAAGTACCATTTACAAGTATTGGATTAGAATTTACTGTTCCTGATTTTCTTAAAAATGAACCAGCATGGGGTCCAGGAGGAAAACAAGTAGGAGTATATGGCGATTTTGAAGAAGAAGCACGATTACTTCAAAGAGCATTTACTGAAACATTACTTAAAGGAGATTCAGAAGGAAAACCACATTTATTCCCAAATACAATATACTACTTAAGAAAAGAATGTTTAACTCCAGAATTTGATGAAGACATAAGAAGAGTACATTTATTATCTGCAAAATTCGGAACAGCTTATTTCATCAATATGTTACCAGACTACATGGGAAATATGACAAATTATATGGGATGTAGAACAAGATTATCTGATAATTGGACAGGTAATTGGGATACAGATTGTTTAAGAAGTGGAAACCTTGCATATGTAACAATGAACTTACCAAGAATAGGTTATAATTCCCGTGATGAAACAGAAGTATTTGAATACATTGATGACTACATGAAATTATCTGAAGAAATATTATTATTAAGAAGAGATCGAGCATTAAAATGTTTAAATGATTATAAAATACTCCCATTTTTATCACAAGAACCAAATAATGAACCATATTATAGAATACAAAATAGTACATTATCATTTGGATTTGTAGGACTAAATGAAATGTTATTATCACAATGTGGAGCAGGAATATCTGATAGTGATGCAAACAAATTTGGATTAAAAGTAATTAAACATATAAATGAAAGAGTAGATGAACTTAAAAAAGAAACAGGATTACGTTGGGGAGTAATACAAACACCTGCTGAATCAACAGCATACAGATTTGCTACAATGGACAGAGAAAAATTCCCAGAACAAGTAATATGTAATGGAGATGCAAAAGCATCATATTATACTAATAGTTCACATGTTCCTGTAGATGCAGATGTTAGTTTACCTGAAAAAATTAAAATAGAATCAGATTACCATCCATTAACTCAAGGAGGACATATCTTCCATGCATTCATGGGAGAAGCATATAGTGATCCTGATAGTTTAATGAGTTTAACTAATAAAATAGCCAAAAAAAGTAATATTGGATTTTGGGCATACAGTAGTGCATTAAGTTTTTGTATAAAATGTAAAACACTCATGAAAGGACTACAAACAGAATGTTCAAATTGTGGTGAAAAAAGAGATGTTGAATGGTATGACCGTATAACAGGATACGTCCAACAAGTTGGTAGAGCAGAATCCGCATCTGGTGGATGGAATAAAGGTAAAAAACAAGAATTAATGGATAGAAAAAGATTTTAAATAAAATTCTTTTTCATTATTTTTTTATAATTATTAAATACCATCTAAATTATTTTCAGAATGTCTAATAAATAACTTAAATGCAAAGTAAGACATGACAGAACCTATAGTTACACCCACTATTAAACCCCACCAAACACCTTGTTCTCCAAAGTTTAATACAAAACCCAATATATATGAAAATACTAATACAAATATTAATTCTCTTAACACAGTTAATACAAGTGATATTGTTCCTTTTCCAACCCCTTGGAATAAATATGCAGCTATTGCACCAACTGGTATTGGTAATAAGAAAAGACATATTACTCTTATAAAACTTTCTAATTGTAATAATAATACAGGATCTCCTGAATATGCAAAGATATATGCTATTTGTGGAGATAATACATACATTAATGCAGTTATTATAATAGACATTAATAACCCTATTTTTATAGAATAATTTAAAGTTATTTTTAGATTTTCAAAATTTTTAGCACCATATGCAACACCACCTACTGTTAATGCAGACATTGCCAACCCTAATGCTGGAACCATTCCTAATGATACTATTCTCCACCCCACAGTAAATACTGCTACAGCAGTTGTTCCAGCAATTATAGTTAACATTAAATTTATAACCATTGCAACAATTTGTATTATTATTTCTTCCAAACTTGATGGAATTGATACAGATATTATATCCTTTACAATTTTAGAATCATATATAAATTCATTTAAATTTAAATCCAAATATAAATCTTTTTTTACAAGTATCCAATAAAATATAATAACAGCTGATACCAATGATGAAAGTACTGTTGCTATTGCTGCACCAGCCATTCCCCATCCAAACACATATATAAATATTGGATCTAAAATCATATTTAATACTGAAGTTAAAGCCATAATTATTGTTGCTCTTTTTACATCACCTTCACCACGTAATATTGCTGAACCCATCATTGAAAAAAATACTGTAAATGAACAAATAAATACAATTAAACCATACTCTTTTGCTATTGATAGGACTTTCTGTGCACCCAATGCTACTAATAATGGATCAATAAAAATTACAGCCAATATAGGTATTATTATAGATAGTATAACCATCAACAAAATAGAATGTAATCCAGCATTATTTGCTGTTTTTTTATCATCAGCTCCAATACTTCTTGCAATTAATGATGTTGCTCCTACACCCATCCCAGTTCCAATACCAATTAATATCATATATACAGGAGAAATAAAACCTAATGCAGCTAATGCATCAGTTCCTAATCCAGCCACCCATATACTATCAACTATATTATATGCCATTATCAAAATAAAAGAAAGCACCATAGGTACTGCTAATTTAACTATTGCTTTTTTTGGATCTCCTGTTATTAAATCTACCCCATTGGTTGTTTCATTAACCAATTAATATACCTCCTATTTTTTATTAAAGTTGTAAAATTCATTAGTTTATTTTGTAAAAAAAAAAGAAATTAATTTTAAAATCAGTACTATTATAAAACTACTGCAGTTCCACTAGCTGCAACCATTACATCAGGATTTAACCTATCATTCAAAGGTATATATTCTAATTGAATATCAATAATAGCATTAGCACCACAATTAATAGCTTTTTCTTCAATAGATTCTAATACATAAGATTCAATAATCATATAATCCAATTCCTGAACAGTTTTCCTTTCATTAAATTTTGAACCAAGATAATCCAATTTTTCCTTAGAATTTTTATCATCAAAATTTAATATAATTTCATCTACAACAAAAGATTTATACTCTTTTATTGGAATATCAGGACAATTAGTAAACATTAAAATTTGAAAATCTTGATACGGATGTTTTTTTTCATAAATTATTTCATTATTAGTAATTTTAAAAATATTATCCCCTAAACATTTCCCAAATAACCCAAGAATATATGTTAAACCAAGAATTATTCCATAAATTAGATAATTTATTGCTATAGGAAAAGCTGCTTGTATCATTAAACCTAAACCACCAAATGTTAAAAGATTCCATTGAATAGGCGTCTCAGGGAAAAACCAACCAATAATATTTGTTAAGATAAATAAAATAATAGCACTTATTGCACCAGTACTTCGTTTACATAATCTAAGAGCAACAAAAGTTTCAGTAAATCCAGCAATCAATGGTGAAATTATAATAAATAAATTAAATCCAAAAATCTCTAAATTAAACCTCATACAGATATATAAAGACAATATCCCCACAGCAGTTCCTATAAGTATAGAATTAATTGCATCAGAATTATCCTTAATATATAACTTAATATTTTCTAAACTATACTTTTTCATGATATAAACCTTTAAATAAATAATATATATTATTTATAAGTAACAGCTGTTCCAGTTACATTAACCAAGATAGTATTACCCATTGTTCCACCAAGATTACTGTATTTTATTCTAACACTAACAATAGCATTAGCACCATATTCCTTTGCTTTTTCTTCCATACTACTAATTGCAATATCTCTTGCTTTTTTTATTTCTTTTTCATAAGTTGAAGTTCTTCCTCCAACAACATCTCTTACCCCTGAAAAAAGATCTTTATATACATTTGCTCCAAGTAAACCTTCTCCAGTTACTATCCCAAAATATTCCACAATTTCTCTTTTTTCTATATTAGGCGTTGTAGTAATTAACATAAAACAAACTCCTTTATTTTTCTAAAAAATAATTTAAAACCATAATATAATGTATAAATTTATATTAAAATAAAACTTTGCTAAAAAATATTTTTTTTTGAAGTTTTGTTTTATTTTTAATATTTTAAGTTTTTATATAAAAAGAAATAAGGGAGTGGAATAGAGGATTTTGAATGTTTTTTTTAGGTTATTGTTAGTGTACTGTTTGTTCTTGTTTCTTGGTTGTTTTTTGTTTCTCCGTACATGATTGTGATGTTGTGTGTTCCTTTTTTGTATGTGTTGTTGTTGATTGTGTATGTGATTATTCCGTTTTTGTCGGGTGTTAGGTTGTTTGTTAGTGTTTTTTGGTTGATTTTGATTCCTGTTTTTCCGTTTGTTAGTGGTTTTTGTGTTTGGTTATTGGTTATTTTTGCTGTTATTGTAAATGGTGTTTTTTCGGGTATTATTAATGGGTTTGTTGTTATGTTTGTTGGTGTTTTTTGTAGTGTTAGTGTGGTGTTGGTTTCTGTTCTTTGGTAGTTTTTGTCTGAGAGTACTGCTGTTATTGTATAGTTTTTTGCACTGTAGTTTTTGGGTATTGTGTATGTTAGTGTTGCTTTTCCATTGGTGATGTTTGTTTTTCCTATGGTTTTTTGATTGATTTTGTAGATTATTGTTCCGGTGTTTAGTGGTGTTCCTTTCATATCTGTGATGTTTGTGGTTAGTTGTATTGTTGTTCCTGCATATCCTTTTATGGGTGTTATTTGTATCTTGGCTTGTTTTTTGGTTAGTGTTAGTGTGGTGTTAGTGGTTGCTTTTGTGAATATATTATTTTCCCCATATATTACGGTTATTGTATAATTTTTGCTTGTGTAGGTGTTGGGTATTGTGTAGTTTAGTATGGCTTGTCCATTTGTAGTGTTTGTTTTTCCTATGGTGTGTCCGTTTAGTTTAAATGCTACAAGTCCTGTTATGGTTTGGTTTCGTGTGTTGGTTATGTTTGCTGTTATTTGTATGTTGTCTCCTGCTTGTGCTACTATTGGATCTATTAGTATGGTTGTTGGTATTTTGTTTATTGTGAAGTTGGTTGTTACTATTGATTCTACATATTGTGTGTCTCCACTATATGCTGCTATTAGTGTATATTCACCTAATGGAAGATCTCTTAGTGTCTTGTTTTCGTGTATTTTTTCTGTTGTTGTTATTGTTTTTCCATCTAGTATGTATGTTATTGTTCCTGTTGCATTTATGGGTAGGTATGGTGCTATTGTTATATTGTCTCCTATGTAAAATGGAGGTGTTAATACATCAATTGTAAATGTGGTGTCAGATTCTACTGTGAAGTATATTGTATCTGTACTTGGTAGGTATTGGGTGTTTCCTGTATAGGTTCCTGTTATGTTATGTTTTCCTATGGATAGTCCTGTTATTGTTATGGTTTCTTTGGTGTTTCTTGTTTGGTAATATTTACCATCTAGGTAGTAGGTTATTGTTCCGGTTGCTTCTGTTGGTGTTAAAGTAGGAATAATTTTCATAGTTCTTGTTGGTGAAATAATTAATGGCTGAATACTTAATGATAAATTAGTATCTAATTTTCCAATATATAATATTATTGAATCATTACTAGGATTATACTTATCAGTTACTCCACTGTAAACTAATGATATGTTATATAATCCTGGAGTATATCTTGATATATTTAATAATCCTTTACCATCTTGAATATTCACAGTTTTAAAAGGCGTACTATTTAAAGATATTGTTACATTACCTTCATTTAATAAGTACTCCTGATCATTTATTAGTACAGTATTTGTTATTATTATTAATTCATCATGTTTACTATTGTTTATACTTGTTATATTAGTAGTAGTACCTGCTTTTAGTATAATCCAATCTGTTATACTACTTGATGAATTGAATTTATTGTTACCATGGTATGTTATATTTATCTTGTATGTTCCTGCTATGAGTTTTGTTATGTTGATTGTGTTTAATGTCCATTGGATCATTCCAGTATTGTTTAATATTTGTGTGTTATTGTATATTACTTGTGTATTGTTTATTATGTATAATGTGGCATTACCATCTACTGGGATGTTAAGT
>JAUNXU010000073.1 GCA_030539615.1 Methanobacteriaceae archaeon
TAAAGGAATAATTATATTAACTATTAATGGATTAAAATTTTTAATTATAAAATTTATATATTTACTTCCAGGATTTCTATTATTTTTAATAGGTTTATATCTAGGTTGGGATACTAAAGAAATAATAATACCTATATGTGCATTATTATTTGTAGGTTATTTTTTATCAATAATAGCTAAAGTGCATATGATTAATAATAATGAACGATTACTTAGTGCATTTGATATAAAATCTATAATAAAAATAATTAAATCTGTAGGTGTTAATACATATATTAAATTTTATTTATATTTAACTTCAGTAATTATTGGTGTTGCATCACTTTCATTATTTTTTATTAGTATAATTTCATGGTTAATAATATTATTTATAAACATAATATTTTTTTCAAAATATTATTTATATATAGATTCATTAGTAATACTAATATTTGTTCTTTCAACTTTATTTGGAATATTTATATTACTACCCATTTATACAATACTTGAAAGTAGAGCTACATCTTCCATATATAATCTTAGATAAAAAAAAGTAATCAAGAAGAAATTTTTAATTTCTTCTTATTTAATTGTTAATATTGTACTATTTTCAGATCTTAAATAAGTTTTTGTTACTCCATAAACTGCTGTTAGATTATAATTTTTTGTTTTATAATTATTTGGAATAATATATGTATATGTTGCAGTTCCATTTACTACTTTTACTCGTGTTATTGTTTTTCCATTTAATTTAAATGATATTAATCCGTCTTTAACTGATTTGTTGTTTAAATCAGTTATTTGTGCACTTAAATTTATTTTTTGTCCTACTTTACCAGTTATTGGTGTTATTTTTACGTGAATTGGGGTTTTTATTAATGTTAATATTCCATTGGATTTTGATTCTTGAAAATCATTATTTTCTTTAAATATTGCAGTTATTGTATAATTTTTACCTTGGAAATTTTGAGGTATATTATAATGATATATTGATTTACCATTGGTTATATTACTAAAACCTAATGTTTTTCCATTTATTTTAAATAACACTTTTCCATTTTGAATATTATTTCCTTTAATATCTTTTATAGTTGCTGTTAGATCTATTTTATCTCCAGATTTACTTGTTATATTATTTACTGTGGTTATTGTTGTACTATCAAGAGTTAAATAGTTAACTGATCCAATAAGTAATTTATTTGGTAAAAGAGGAAGTGATGATGTTCGTATATTTTTACCATATATATTAATAGGATCTACTAATTTAGCAGTATGTCTACCTGAAAGTTTTCCATCATCATTTGTTGCATATACATTTAATACTTTTTTTGAATTAGAAATTGTATGTTGATAAAATGTAGTGATATCTCTTCTATTAACACCAAATTTATCTGTTCCAGCAATTTTTATTATGGCATTTACTGGATTTTTATCAAAATTACTGTAAGATCCTCTACGATAATAAGTAACACTATTTGGTACACTTACAAATTCACCCTTAGATAATTTAGAAACAAATTGTGTTCCTTTTTTATTAAATATTGCAACACCAAGTCTTCCATCTGGTGTTTTAATTACAAAATGACCTACACCAAGAGAACGTACTAATGAATATACTTGATTTATATAACTTGTAGTTATACTATTTTTAGAAACCATTGTTCCAGCAAGATTTTCTATTTTTTTATTGGTATTTGTATTATCAGCTCCACCAAAACCTATTGTCCAACCACTTTGTGTAATTATTGCATGTGTAAAATAACCACCTGTTGATTTTGATTGTCTTGTAATAGTAGTACCATACCATGATTGTTTGGAAATTGTGAGAGTTGCTTGATATGTTGAATCTCTTCTAAATGCCATTGCAGTATCTTTATTTGAAATTTGTAACATAACTGAACAACAACTAGAACTATTAGCTTCAGTTTCATTAACTGGTGCTATTTCAAATTTATCTAATTGAATAGTTGTATTTATTTGATTAAAATTATATTTATTATTTTCACCATAAATTGAAGTTAAATTTATTTTTTTACCAGACCATGATGGTGGTATGATAAAATCAGTACTTGTTGTATTATTTGTTATATTAAAAGAACTGTATGTTTTATCATTAATTTTAATAACTATTTTTCCATTATTTACTGTTTTATTATTTTTATCTTTAATTGTTGTTTGAATATTAAGGATGTTATCTTTTTGGTTTGTTTTTGGATTAGTATATGTTTCTATTTTTTTATTTTCGGTTTTTAAGGTTGTGTTTTTATCATTTAGTTTATTGTTTGTATCTTGTATTAGTGCATGTTCATTGTATGTGTTATTTGATTTTATGTTTTTTGAAATATCAGTAGTTGTATTATCTGTTGCAGATAATGTACCAATAGTTAATACGAATATGTTTATTAATAAGAATATTAATAATATTTTTTTAGTATTCATTATTATTAACTCCTATATTTTTTAGGAATTTATTTAAATAGTTAATTATTGTGTATTGTATTATATAATACTTGGTAAAAAAAGAATATTTTATATTTCATGTGTTTGTGGTTTTTTGAAGTATATTTTTTTCATTTTGGAGGTTGTAATTATATTAAATTTAATATATCCTTTTTTGGTTAGTCAAACTAACTAATTATGAAGTAATAAAAACAATTTATATTAAAAAACAAGCAGTCAAAAAAAATTGTTTGAATTAATTATTTCAAAAATTAAGATTTTTTCTAAAAAAGAACATGGTTTATAAAAGTTTCTAAAAAAAAGATAAATAGGTAATAAATTGAAATTAAGCTCCTCCAAAAAGATAACTTATAATTACAAGTAATGTTCCTATTGCTAATATTTGTATAACTGTTTTTGGAATATTTTCTTTTGCAACATGTCCTAAATAATATCCAAGAGATGCTAATGCAATAAAACATATGATAATAGTTACTGTTAATGCCATATAAATATCAGATATTAAAAAGAATGGTAATAATGGGATAAATGACCCTAGAAAACTTGCAGATCCATGAGTTAACATACTTAATCTAACTCGATATTGTGCTTTTTCATTAATTATTGTATTATCTAATTTTCTATCTTCAAGCATCATTTGGCTTTCAAGTTCTCTGATAGTTCTTCCTTCTTCAGCTCTTTCACCAATATATGATCCAAATCCATTTGAAAGAGCTATTGCAATACCTCCACTTAATCCGGTCATTCCAACAGTAAATGTTGAAGTATGTCCGTGTGTTGATAAACTAATTAATGCTGCTGTTAATGAAATACTTAAAACTGTTAGTATTCCATCTAATGATCCTAAAGCTATATAACGACTCATTGCTATATAATCTTTAAGTACTTTACGTAATGTTATTTTCATATTATGTTATTTCCTTTTTATTTTTTGTTTATCTTCCTAATTGTTTATGTGCTCTTGCTAGGTGACCTGCTGCTAAAGCTCCAATTAATGATAATTCTCCTGCAAGAACAATTCCTGCAACAATCTCTGCATATTTTTTAACTTTATTAGATCCTTTACAATCAATTATATTAAGACATTCTATTGCAGTTTCCATTCTTGTTCCACCACCAACTGTTGCAACAGGTAAATCAGGTAAAGTTATACTGAAATATAAATCACCATTATTGTTTTCAGCAGTTGTAATTCCAATACTTCCTTCTACAATATGAGCTGCATCTTGTCCTGTAGCTAAAAACATTGCTGCTACCATATTTGCATAATGAGCATTAAATCCTAAACTTCCAGCAACTGCTGATCCAATAAGATTTTTTGCAGTATTTACTTCAACAATTGCTTCTGTTGTTGTTTTTAATACTTTTTTAACTATTTCATTAGGTACAGTAATTTCTGCAGTCACACTTTTTCCTCTTCCTAATGATAAATTTAATGGTGATGGTTTTTTATCTACACAGAAATTTCCACTTAATGCTATGATATGAATATCTATTTCTTCTTGTATTGTGTTTAATGCTTTTTCTGTTGCAATAGTTACCATATTCATACCCATACTATCACCAGTAGAGTAAGTAAATCTAGGATAAATATAATGTCCTACAATTACAATTGGATTTATTTCCAATAATTTTCCATGATTGGTGGTTGATTCAGCACTTTCTTTAATAATATTAAAATTATTTTCTATCCATTTTTTAGTTTTAACAGCATCCTTAGCACTTTTTGCTTTTAATATTGGTGATCTTGTCATTTTATCAGAAATTACTGAAACATCAACTCCACCAGATTTTCGTATTACAGAACATCCTCTATTTACTGAAGCAAGTAATGCTCCTTCTGTAGTTGCTAATGGAACATATGTTTCTCCTTTAAATGAGTCTCCATTAATTTTTAATGGTCCTGTAACTCCCACTGGTATTTGAATAGTTCCTATTGAATTTTCAATATTTTTTTGAGTAGTTTCAGTCATGTCAATTGAATATTTAGATATATTTTTTAGTTCTGTTTGTGATTGTTTTTCTATGAATTCTCTTCGAATATCTGTTGCTTCATTTGCATTTGATGCATATTGATCTACTTTATGAAGTTTTATTTCATTTTTTTCTAATTTTTTTATTATTTCTTGTTTATCCATTATTTCACAACATTTCTTTTTATTTAAAATACATTTTATTTTCACAATATATAAATTTTAGTTATATTAACTAATCTTACTAAAAAAAGAATATAAAATTAGTAAAGTGGAGATTAAGTTTTAAATATTAAATTAAATCTTTAATTAAAGTTACTATTTCTTTTGGTCTATCTGCAACATTAATACCATAACTTTTAAGAACTTCTTTTTTACTTTCTGCTGTACCACTAGAACCTTCAATTATTGCTCCAGCATGACCCATGCGTTTACCTAATGGTGCAGAAACCCCTGCAATATAAGAAACTACTGGTTTTGTGATATTTTTTTCTATATATTTAGCAGCATTTTCTTCAGCTGCTCCTCCAATTTCACCAATTAATACAATAACATCAGTTTCAGGGTCTTCTTCAAATTTTTGTAATGTATTAGTATATCCTATTCCTGTAACAGGATCTCCACCAATTCCTATGGATGTACTTTGTCCAAGTCCACCTGCTGTGATTTGATTAGCAATTTCATAAGTTAAAGTACCACTACGTGAAACAATACCTACATGACCTTTATTGAATATATGTGTAGGCATTATACCTAATTTACCAACTCCTGGTGAAATTATACCTGGAGTGTTAGGTCCAATAACAGTAGTGTTATTCTTTTTAGCATATTCCATAATTTTAACACTATCATGTAAAGGTATATGTTCAGTTATTATAACAACAAGATCAAGTAATGAAATAGCTTCAAATGCAGCATCTTTTACATAAGGTGCTGGAATAAATATAATGGAAGAATTAATTTCATGATGAAATGTAGCTTCTTTAATAGAATTATAAACAGGAATATCTTCTACAGTTTGTCCAGCTTTACCAGGACTAGTACCTGCAACAATATTAGAACCATATTTTAACATTTGTTCTGTGTGAAATCTTCCCTGTTTACCAGTAATCCCTTGTACAATAGTTTTAGTATCCTCATTTAATATTATCAAACTAATATCTCTCCTAAAATTTTTTTCCTAAAAAACTTTAATAATTAAAAATTTAAACTTTTTTTTAATAACAAATATATATACTTATGATAAAAATATTCTAAATTCAAAAATTTCCAATCTATATAATATATATGTTATAAGCTTATATAAAAAATTTATTTCAATAAAAATAAAATTATTTAGGTAATATATTCATTCTTTGATTAAATGGTTCAGCAAGATCAATAATATTACCATTAAGAAATGCAGATACAGAAAAAATTACACTACCTGGAATAACATTAGTAGGAGTTCCACGTTTAACAAAATAAGTATTTTTATTACCTAAAATACTACCAATCATAGCTCCTGCAACAATTCCAACATGTTCAATATTTTCAATACTAACAATAACTACAGGATCATCAGTATCTTTAGAAACAAAACCCACACCAGGAATTTCTAAGATATTCTCAACACAACCACCACTTATTTCACCAACAAAATCCATTCCTAAAGCAGCTTTCATAGCAGAACTAGCAACATCACCTACAAAAGATTCACCTGCATAAGTATCAAATCCAATAACAATAGCATCAGGATAATAATCTTCGTTTAACTCAATTTCAGCATAAGAAACACCTTCACCAGCATTCTCAGGTGAAAGACCAATACCATTAAGATCTCCAAAATTTTCAGCATTATCCTTTAAAATTTTAATAATCTTTGAATTAACATCTTCTAATTGATTATCATTGATAACAGCACTAATAACAAGATCATCCCCTGTAATATTAGTAACACCAGCATAAATAACTTCCTTAGATAATAAATTAACATCTGATGTAACATTAGAAATAAGAGTATCACTACAAGAAATATCATTACAAGAAATATCAGCACCAAAAGATACCATCTTCATACAAAAACCTCCTAAATAAAAATATTATAAATAATCCAAAATAAACATTAATAATAATATATAATTCAAAAGTAATTAAATATCACATTCATAAATTTAAAAATATAAAATAGGGGCTGACTACAAATTAGATCTAAAATATGTGCATCAATAATAGAAGAAACAATACCAAACATAATAAAAACAATAAATTTAGCTAAAAAAGAAAAACCCAATTATTTAGAAATACGTTTAGATAAATTAAAAGATATAACTCCAATAAAAACAGAACAACTATTAAAAACAATAACAAATGAAACAAAAATACCATTAATAATCACAAATAGGATAAAAAAAGAAGGAGGATATAATACACAATCAGAAAAAGAAAGAATAAAAATATTAGAAACAAGCATACCCTATGCAAAATTAGTAGATATTGAATATCAAACACCAAAAGAATACCAAGAAAAAATAACAAAAAATATAGAAACAATAGTATCCTTTCATGATTTTCAAAAAACACCACCAAAACAAGAACTAACTAAAATAATAAAAGAATCAAAAAAAATAGGAACCATACCTAAAATAGCAACAACACCACACACAATAAAAGATACAATAACAACATTAGAATTAATAGAAGAAAATAAAGATATAATAGCAATATCAATGACAGAAATGGGAAAATATACTAGGATAATTGGACCTATTTTAGGATCATATTTAACTTATGCTGCAGTAAATAAAGAAACAGCACCAGGACAATTAACAATAAAAGAAACACGAAATTTAATAGAAAAATTAGGAAATATAAATGATACTTAAAAACACTATTTTAAAACAATTAAATATTCAATCAGTAGATACAAGATATGTTAGCATATACAAAGATACTTTACATATAAATAATTATAAATTTGCAAAATTTACTAAAAAAAAACAAGAAAAATTTAATCAAAAATATCCTGAAATAAAAATCATACAATCAAAAATATTTCAAAAAATATGCAATAAAACATCAAAAAATCTTAAAACACAAATAAAACCACGAGATATAATATATGTAAATAAAGATAATAGGCCTGAAAATATTGCCTTACAAATAATATTAGAACCTTACCAACGAAAATATGGAATAAAAATTACTGATAATATTAATGAAAAAACAAAGATAGCAAATTCACAAACTTTAGATCAAACAACTCATACATACATAGAACAAATGTTAAATGGAGAAAAAATACAAGATATACAAGAAAAAAATACAATATATCCATTAAAAAATATTCCAATTCAATGGGTTATGGAATGGTTAATGAAAACTAGTATATGTTATCAAGAAGATAAATATTTAAAAAATGATTTAGAAGATAGTTTAATAAGTTTTTTAGAAATACATGTTCCAAATGTTAAAGAAAATATTCTACGATCTGTAGAATATCTTGAAAAAAATTAATTTTTAAAAATCAAATAATGATGTTTGTTTTGTTTTATCTTTTTTTGTTTCTTTTGGGTTTTGTTTTTTAGATTTAGTTTCTTTTGGT
>JAUNXU010000074.1 GCA_030539615.1 Methanobacteriaceae archaeon
ATTATTTTTAAGAATTTATTTATTATTCTTTATAATTTATTATACTGGTATTGTAACTATTTAATAATTAATTGTATATGTGTGATTATGGTGTATAATCAAATATTTTATTTCTAAAAATTTAGTTTTTTAATTATAATTTAATATTTTTTCTTTATCTAACAAAAAATATATTAAAAAAATAAAATAGATATATAATAAGAATGTAATGCTACTATGGAAAAAAAGGAAATCTAATACAAATATCATAGTAAAGAATATAAAATAATAAAAGAAAAATTTAAACATTTTTTAGAGGATAAAATAAAATGTCAAAGTATGAAAATATAAATAAAGTACTAGTAATAGGGTCTGGACCTATTCAAATAGGACAGGCTGCTGAATTTGATTATTCAGGATCACAAGCATGTAAATCTCTTATGGAAGAAGGAATAGAAACAATTCTTGTTAATAGTAATCCTGCAACAATACAAACGGATATAGATTCAGCAGATAAAGTATATATAGAACCATTAACTGCGGATATAGTTGCTAAAATTATAAAAAAAGAAAAAATTGATGCAATTTTACCAACAATGGGTGGACAAACTGGATTAAATATAACTACTGAACTAGGAAAAAGAGGATTGCTTGAAGATATAAAAGTATTAGGTTCTACTGTAGAAACCATAGCAAATGTAGAAGATAGGGATTTATTTGGAAACTTTATGCAAAAATTAAATGAACCAATACCAAAATGTCATGCAGTAAATTCACTTGAAGAAGCATATGAAGCAGTAGAAGACATAGGTTATCCTGTAATAGTAAGACCTGCATTTACTCTTGGAGGAACTGGTGGTGGTGTAGCAAATAATAAACAAGAATTAGAAGAAATAGCATCACATGGATTGGATATGAGTTTCATAAATCAAGTTCTTATAGATGAATCTGTTATTGGATGGGAAGAATTTGAATATGAAGTAATGAGGGATAAAAATGATTCTTGTATAATTGTTTGTAACATGGAAAATATAGATCCTATGGGTATACATACTGGAGAAAGTATAGTAGTAGCACCAACACAAACATTATCTGATGAAGATAATCAAAAATTAAGAAATGCATCAATAAAAATAATAAGAGCACTTGGAATACAAGGTGGATGTAATATACAATTTGCAGTACATCCTACAACTAAAGAATATAAAGTAATAGAAGTAAATCCACGTGTAAGTAGAAGTAGTGCATTAGCATCAAAAGCAACAGGATATTCCATAGCAAAAGTATCATCAAAAATAGCATTAGGAATGACACTTGATGAAATACCAAATGATATAACAAAAGAAACACCAGCATCATTTGAACCAGCTGTTGATTATGTAATAGCAAAAATACCAAGATGGCCATTTGATAAATTCAAAGGAAATACTAAAGAATTAGGAGTACAAATGCAATCTACAGGAGAAGTAATGGCAATAGGTAGAACTATAGAAGAAGTATTACAAAAAGCAATTAGATCATTAGATATAGATCAAGAATCATTTGAAGATACACCTTATACTGAATATGATCTTGAACATGCAACAGATCAAAGAATATTCCAAATTTACACAGCATTAAAAAATAATATGCCTCTAGAAAAAATAGCTGAAATAACAAAAATAAATCCATTCTTTTTAAATAAAATTCAAAATATTATAGATAAAGAAAATGATATAATTAAAGAAGGGTATGGAATATTAAATGATAATGAAAAATTATTTAAAGTAAAACAATATGGATTTTCTGATAAAAGAATAGGTCAATTAATAAATCAAAAAGAAAAATTAGTAACAAAATCTAGAATGGATTATGGTATATTACCTGAATATAAAATGGTAGATACTTGTGCAGGTGAATTTGAAGCAAAAACACCATATTATTATGGAACATATGATACATTACCTAAACTAACCACAAAAGATAATACTAAGAAGAAAATAGCAATACTTGGGGCAGGTCCTATTAGAATAGGTCAAGGTATAGAATTTGATTGTTGTTGTGTGCATGCAGCATTATCTTTAAAAGAAGAAGAAGTTGAAACTATTCTTATAAATAACAATCCAGAAACTGTTAGTACTGATTATGATATATCTGATAAATTATATTTTGAACCATTAACAACAGAAGATGTACTGAATGTATTAGAAACTGAAAAACCAGATGGTGTAATTGTACAATTTGGTGGACAAACTTCAATAAATTTAGCTGAATCAATAAAAGATGCAGGATTTAAAATAATTGGAACACCATATGATAGTATTGATATGGTAGAAGATAGGGAATTATTTACAGAAGTATTAAATCAATTAGAAATTCCACAAGCTGATTATGGTATAACCAAATCATTAGATGGTGCAAAAAAAGCTGCTCATGAAATAGGATTTCCAGTACTTGTAAGGCCATCATATGTACTTGGTGGACGAGCAATGGAAATAGTTTATGATGATACAGAATTAGAAAACTATATGAAAGAAGCAGTAAAAGTATCTAAAGAACATCCAATATTGGTGGATAAATTCTTGGAAGATTCTATAGAAGTGGATGTAGATGCATTATGTGATGGTGAAGATGTATTTTTATGTGGAATAATGGAACATATAGAAGAAGCAGGAATACATTCTGGAGATTCTGCATGTGTAATACCACCACAAACAATACCTGCAGAAATAATAACTCAAATTAAAGAATATACAACAAAATTAGCATTAGAACTTAATGTAAGTGGATTAATAAATATACAATATGCTATTAAAATGGATGATAAACCAAAATTATACATAATTGAAGCAAATCCAAGAGCAAGTAGAACAGTTCCATTTGTAAGTAAAGCAATAGGTGTACCAATAGCAAAATTAGCGGCAAAAATAATGTTAGGTCAAAAACTAAAAGATTTTGGATTAAAAGATTATGCACAAATAAAACATGTAGCAGTAAAAGAATCAGTATTTCCATTTCTTAAAATCCCTGATGCAGATACAGTACTTGGTCCTGAAATGAAATCAACAGGAGAAAGTATGGGAATTGATGAAACATTTGGATTATCATTTTATAAAGCACAATTAGCTGCAAATATGGAACTACCAATAGAAGGTAAAATATTTTTAAGTGTACGTGATATGGATAAACCAAAGATTGGAAATATAGCTAAAAAAGCTAAAAAATTAGGATTTGAACTAATAGCAACAAAAGGAACAGCAAAAGCAGCAGATAAAGATACTGAAATAAAAATAATTCGGAAAGTAAGTCAAGGATCACCAAATATTAAAGATGCAATGATAAATGGTGAAGTAGCACTTATAATTAATACGCCTTCTGGAAAACAATCAGCTGATGATGGATATTTAATAAGAAGATTAGCTATAGAATTAGGAATACCATATGTAACCACAATTGCTGGAGCAAATGCTGTATTAACTGCTATAGAAGAAGTAAGTAAAGGAAAAATAACTGTTAAGCCATTAAATGATTATCAAAATGAATAATCATCTTAACACTATTTTTTTAAAAAAAATAAAAATAAAAAATTATATGAAGTTTAATTTATATCTACTTTAAAAGTCTCTTTTTGTTCTAATTTAGTTACTATCACTGTTAGTATACCATCTTCTAATTTAGCATTAGCTTCTTCAGGGAGTACTTTTTTAGGAAAACGAACTGTTCGTTTAACTATTTTATTTTTTTGTTCTGCTTTTGTAATATACTTAGATTTTCCTAGTTCAGTAGTAATTTCAGCTTTAACAAATAATTTATTTTCAGTTAATTTAATATCAATATCTTCTTTTTTTATTCCCGGTAATTCTATTTTAACTATTATATTTTCGTCAGTTTCTATTATATTTTTTCCAGGCAAGAATTTATAATCAATTATAGTTTCTTCAATTTCTTTTTTAACATCTTTTATTATTTTAGTAGTGTCTTCTAATTTCTCATCTACTATTCTATTAGTATTTTCTAAAATTTCATCTACTTTTGGATTATTTATCATTTTTATCAACCTCAATTTGAGTCAATACATTCTTTTATTTTTCTATTATTTAAACTTGATGGTTTTCAGGAGATTATTATATTATATACTTGTAAAGATTAGGTATATGAAAAAAAGTTTGGTTTAAAAATTAATGTAAACAAATCATTTATAATAAAATATTATAAATAAATTAGATGATTTTTTGATCAATTACAAATATTATACAAAGATTAGAAAAAATAATAAATAAGTTTTATTTTAGTTTAACAATTCATCAATAGACTCAGCTAAACTTTTAATACCTTTTTCAATTTCTTTATCTGATGAGTTGGTATATTTTAATCTCATAGTATTTTCTCCACCACCATTTGCAAAAAATGCTTGTCCTGGAACAAAAGCAACTTTTTTTTCAATTGCAATATCAAATAAATCTAAAGAACTAAGAGTTTCAGTTAATGTTACCCATAGAAACATACCACTTTCAGGTTCAGTATATTTAACACCTTCTGGGAAATACTTTTTAATCATTTTTATCATCAAATTACATTTATCATGATAAAGTGTTCTAATCTTAGCAATATGTTCATCAACAATATTATTTTTAAGATAATCTGAAACAATCATCTGAGTAAAAATAGGAGTATGTAAATCAGTACCTTGTTTTACAGTAGTTAAATGTGTAATAATTTCTGAATCTGCTACAGCCCAACCAATATGCATACCTGGAGAAACTATTTTAGAAAATGAACCAAAAAGAATGCCTTTTGGATAGTAATATTTTATAGGTGGAATATCATCTCCTATAAAACGTATATCGCCATATGGATTATCTTCTACAAAAACAGTATCATAATTTTTAAGTAATTTTGCTAACTGTTCACGTTTTTCTTTAGAATAACTAATACCTATAGGGTTTTGAAAATTAGAAATAGCATAAAACAATTTAGGATGATACATTTCTAAAATTTCTTCTAATTTTTCTAAATCAACACCATCATCACATAATGGTGCAGTTTTAAAAACCGGATCATAAACACTAAATGATTGTATAGCTGCTAAATAAGTAGGATTTTCAACAAGAACCACATCACCAGGATCAATAAAAATTTTACCAATAAGATCTAAACATTGTTGAGAACCTGTTGTAATCATTATATTTTCAGGATTAACTTTAAGATTATATTTCTTGTAACGTTCTGCAATAATTTCTCTTAATTCATATAAACCTTCAGTAGTACTATATTGTAATGATTTAGCACCATCATTATCTAAAACATTATCTACTGATTTTTTAATCTCATTTATAGGAAAACTTATAGGATTAGGTAAACCACCACTAAATGAAATTATTTCTTCATTTTCTGTTACTTTTAATATATCTCTAACAAATGAACGTGGAATTACATCAATTCTTTTAGCAAATTTATAAGTCATAATTTAGATACTTCTATTATATTTTTTTATACTCTTTAATTGTATTAGTTATAAATAATCTTTAGGATTGGTAGTTGTTTGTAATATTTCTGTAAATTCAAGATCTGCTTTCCAATTATCTTGACAAGAACAGGAATAATTTTCTAATTCTTCAGATATTTCTTGTTCTTGGTTATATTTTATTATTAAATTTTTTAATTTTTCATTACATTTTTTACAATTAAATGGGCCACGTCTAGTTCCAAATCCAGCAGTATCCATAATTATTGGTATATCAACTTTTTTAGTTGTTTGTTTAATAATTTCAATTGTAGACCAAATCCATGGTGGTTGGTAAGACCCTCTTTTCCATAAATATTCCATAAATGTATGTGAATGTATTGTAGCTGGACAATAGGCTATTCGTTTAACACCAACTTTTTCAGCATATACTGCAGAATCAACAGCTTCTTGTATTGCTTGTTTTTCAGATATTAAAATTGGTTTTACTAAAAGATATGCTTTTGCTCGTATATCATATTCTTCAATATTATTTATTGTATTTACACATTCTTCAAATGTTTTATTAGTTATACCTTTATTTATCTTTTTTAATCGAGTTTCTTCATTTGAAGTTTCTAAACCTATTCCAATCTCAAAAATTTTCTTAGGAATAATTTTTCCCACTTCTAAAAGAGTTTCTTTAGTTATATACTCTGGTTTAGATTCAACAATAACTTCTTTTAATTGAGGATATTGATTTAATATAATTAATATTTGATTTCTTGTTTTTAGTGGAATTTCATTTGTATTTAAGAAACTTCCAGATACAAATATTTTCACAGCAATACTGTCATGTTTTTCAAGGTCAATTTTACTTATCTGTTTTTCCCATTCATTGTTGAATATATTATTTATTTCATCAGGTGTTAAATCAACTAATGGGGAATCATTAATATAACTGCACATAGTACAACCACCACTATCTTTTGCCCATTGACAACCACTTGTTGGTAAAACTATGAATATTGTATAATCTACACTATCATATAATCGATCAATACTTAACCAACTAGCACTAAAAGATTCTAATGGTTTTGGTTTATGTTCTTGTTTTTCTTTTATTTTCCGTAATGATTTTTCACGTATTTTTTTATTTAATTCTTGAATTTGCATTGTTTATTTCAAAACTCCTTTAACTCTTTTTTTTTTAATAAGATTTTATAACATCAGCTAATAATCTTAATGATTCTTCTTTATCTTTACCTATTGGAGATCCAGCAACAAATTGTGTAACTCCAATTTCATCAAGTTTTTCTATTTTTTCAGTAATATCTTTTGGTGTACCACATACAGAAAATGCATTTAACATTTTAGGTGTAATATTGTTACTAGCTTTTTTAAATTCTTGATTTTTTAAATATTCTTTTATAATATTAGCTTCTTTTAAGTTAATATCATGTCTATTTAATACTACTTCTGGTGATCCTGCAATGATAAATGCAACAACAATTCTAGCAGCATTATATGCTTTTTCAATATTAGAATTAATAGAACATGCTGTATATGCACCAATATCAAAATTATTTATTGATCGATTATTATTATCTAATCCTTTTTTAATTAAAGGAATAGCAACTTCAAAATCTTTATAATTAGAAGCATTAATCAAGGCTCCATCAGCTACTTCACCAGAAGAACGTAACATAACAGGACCTTGTGCACCCATATATATAGGTATATGATCTTGAATCTTAGATGTACCAGTTAATAATGCACCAGAATCAGTACAATTCCCATTAATAAGAGTATTAATATCAACAATAGCATTTTTAACAGTAGTAGCAGGTTTATTCCATATGACACCTAATTTTTCCATAGTTGCTTTATCTCCAGGACCAATACCCAAAATTGCACGACCTTCAGAAATTTCATCAAGAGTAGTAGCAGCAGATGCAATAATAGCATTATTTCTAAGAAATGGATTAGAAACTCCTGAACCAATCTTAATAGTTTCAGTTTCATAAGCAAGTAATGCTAATAACTCATAAACATTTTTATTATTATAATGATCAGTTACCCACACATACTCAAAACCAATATCTTCAGCAAGTTTAACAAGATTAATAATTTTCTTCACAGAGATATCTGGAAGAATTTCAATACCAAATTTCATAAATTTAAATACAACTCCTCTCTTTATTTTAAAAAAATAACTTGAAAAATCTATAAAAAATAAAAAAAAAGTTCTATCATCTATTTTTATATTTTTAAAAGAATAATCTATAAAAAATATACAAGTTATATATTATAATATACTATTAATTAGTATTAAATTTTTTATTTTTT
>JAUNXU010000075.1 GCA_030539615.1 Methanobacteriaceae archaeon
ACAACAATAACAATAACAAACAAAACAACACAAGAAGAACAAATAACAGCATAAACACATAAAGAATATTTCTTGTAGTGATAAAATTTTAGAGAAATTAATAAAATTTCTCTTTATCACTACAAAAAAATTTTTTACTTCTAAAAAAAAATAACTATAATTAAAAAAAAACTTTTTTATTCTAATTTTGGATTTTCAATAAAACCTCTTTTTTCTATTTCTATCTCAACACCATTATCATCATAAATATGAATACAATTATTAGGACATATTGTTGCTACTGTATTAAAACATCCCATTTCAAATACTGAACATTCATCATCACCATCAAAACGATCGGAATCAATAATTGTTGATTTATTATCTACATCAATCTTCATTTTATCACATATTTTTACACAAGCTTTACAACCTGTACACTCATTTCTTTTAAGAACTATATCATACATATAAATTATAACTCCTTTTTTTTATAAATTCATTTTATATTAAACATTATATTATTTATATAGGATATTATTTTTTATTATGATTTTAATAAAAGAAGTTACAAACATATTATTATAAAAAAATATATTTATATATAAAAGGAAGTAAAACATGCAACAAATCAAAGTAGCATTATGTCAAATGAAAGTTGTTGATGATCTTAAAATCAATCTTAACACAGCAAAAAAAATGATACAAGAAGCTACAAATAATAATGCAAAATTAATAGCATTACCTGAAATGTTTATATGTCCATATTCTAATAATAAATTTAAAGAATATAGTGAAAATAAAGATTTAAAACAAGTAATACCTGAAATACAAAAAAAAGCAAAAGAGAATAGTATTTATATTATTGCAGGATCTATTCCCGAATTAGTAAATGATAAATTATATAATACTGCTTATGTAATAAATGATAAAGGAAAAATAATAGGAAAACATAGAAAAATACATTTATTTGATATAGATATACCTGGAAAAATAACATTTAAAGAATCTGATACATTAACAGGAGGAAATAAAATAACTGTAATTGATACTCCTATTGGAAAAATTGGTATTGGAATTTGTTATGATATAAGATTTCCAGAGTTATGGGGATTAATGAATAAAGAAAAAATTGACTTTGCAATATTACCTGGAGCATTTAATATGATAACTGGTCCTATGCACTGGCAAAAATTATTACAAACTCGTGCAATTGATAATCAGATATACATGTTAGCAATATCTCCTGCAAGAAATGATAATCCTTATTATATAGCTTATGGTCATTCTATGATAATTAATCCACAAGGTGAAATAGTAGTAGATGCAAAAGAAGATGAAAATATTATATATAGCATATTAAATCCTGAAAAAATAAAAGAAGTAAGACAACAAATACCTTTAACTGATCATAAAAGAAATGATATTTATAAATTAGAAAAAATATAAAAGTCTAAAAATAATATTATTTTTTAGCTTTTTTAAGTTTTTTAGGTTGAATTTTTTTAATTGCTTTATTTGCTACTTTTTTATATTCTTTATCTCCTGTAGCTGCTCGTCTAGATTTTTTAATTGGATCTACAGCTCTTTCATCTCCAATATCTCCAAGAGCTTTAGTAGCAGAAGTCATAACACCCCAATCATCATCAGTTAATAGTTCAATTAAAGGATCAACTGCTTTTAAAACCTTCATTTCTCCAAGAGCTTTTGCTGCAAATTTTCTAATAGCAAAATCTTCTGAAGACAAAGCATCAATTAAATGATCACCAACAGAATCATCACCAATATCTTTTAAAGCAACAACTGCATATTTTTGAACATTACTATCATCACTTTTTAAAGAATTAATTAAAGGTTCAATAGAACTTTCACCAATACTAACTAATGATTTAGCAGCTTGAAATCTTACATTAGGATTTTTATCCTTAAAACAATCTAATAAAATAGGTATACTTTCATCAGAATATTCAATTAGTGATTCTGCTGCGTTTACTCGTTCAGCAGTATCTTCACTATTTAATTTATTTTTAATTTCATCAAAATTAGACATGACACACCTCAATTTCTTACTTTTTTTTAACATTCATTTAAAAATAATTATATTAAAAAGAAATATCTTATAGTTATATATTAATTAAAAAAAATATAAAAAGATTTTGTAAAAAAAAAGGAAAAGTCAATAATGAAAAGTACTACAAAACAATTAGAAGAAAGAGGTAAAATAACAAATAAACAAATAGAAGAAGATACCCATACTACCAAAGAATTATATAATTTAATAAACTCAAAAAAACCAATTAATAGAACAATTGCCATAAGAAAATTAACAAAAACAGAATTAAACCAACCATTGTTTACAGATAAAATACTAAAACAACTAACAATAGAAAAAAAATTATATACTAAACTAGAAATAACAAATACACTCCAACAAGCAGATGAAACAACAATAAATAAAATGATACCTTTATTAACAAAAATAGGAAATAATCAATATAAAAAACCACCTTTAAAACCATCAAAGAAAAAAACTTATCCATTACCAAGAGATATAATTGCAAGAACCCTTGGAAAAATTAATCCTAAATATTTACCATTACTACAAAATGTATTAAAACAAGACAACATAGAACCGATAAGTGAAATACTTGATAGTATTGGTTTTCTAACATATTATAATCAAGAAATTGCAACAAAAGAAAATGCTAAATTAATTCATGAAACACTAACAAAATACAATGAAAATATATTAATTCAATATAAAGCAATAACAACTCTTTCAGCATATAATGATCAAAATACTATAAAAATACTAAAAAAATATACTACAAATAAAAAGGAAATACTTAAAAAAGAAGCAGAAAGATCTTTAAAACATATTAAATGGAGAAGTTAATGACAAAAATTTACAATGCAGAAATAATTGATTGTGCTCTAAAAATAAAAGATTCACTAGTTATATGTGATCTTCATTTAGGTTATGAAACAGCACTAAATCAGAATGGAATATTAATACCTCAATTCCAATACAAGAAAATTATAAATAAATTATATAAAATACGAGAAAAAACTTGTGCAAATAAAATAATAATAAATGGCGATTTAAAACATAGTTTTCAAAAAATACAAAAACAAGAAAATAAAGAAATATTAGGATTATTAGATTATTTAGATAAGTATTATGATGAAATAATTATAATAAAAGGAAACCATGATAATTTAACACAGTACATAACACAAGAAAGAAATATTATATTAAAAGATTATTATATAGAAGATAATTATTATATAACTCATGGTCATCAAATACCTGAAAGTATACCTGAAAATATAAAAACAATAATAATTGGTCATGAACATCCAAGTATAACACTAAGAAATCATGAAAGAATAGAAAAAATTAAAATATATCTTACAGGATTATGGAATAATAAAAATTTAATAGTTCAACCAACATTTAAATTTTTATCTTATGGACAAGACATGTTACAAAAAAGAACTCTTTCACCATTTTTAGATGATATTAATTATTTAGATTTTAATGTTTATGGAGTGGATGATTTTAATACATTCTATTTTGGAACATTAAATGAATTATTAGAATTTCAACAAGAAAATAAAGAGATTTAATTAAAAAAATTTATTTTTTACTTTTTTTTATAAGCATTTATAAGATATATTATTACCTATTTATATTAATTATGTTTTAATAATACTTTTTTTCTTACTTAACATCTTATTAATCAAAATTATTATATTATTAATTTTTTCTAAAATAAAATATGATAAATATTTTCTAAAACTGCATAAATATATATAAAACTCTATAAAAAGAATAAAATAAGGATTATGAAAAAATTCATCTTCATAAAAAAAGGAAGATGAAAAATGATAATTAAAAAAAATCTTAATAATATGTATTCTCTTAATTTTCTTAATTGGATTATCTACTGTCACAGCAACAAATAAAACAGATTCTAGTATAATCCAAGACACACAAGAATCCACTATTCAAACGAGTACAGATATAATTAATCAAGAATCAATAAATAATGAAAATATTAAAATTAATAAAAATTCTACAACAGATACTAATAAAAAAGAATCTACAAATAATGATAATCTAGAAACTAGTAAAACATCTACAAATAATGATATAACAAGTTCTAATGCAAATAGTAGTACTGGATATATAAATTTAAATGAAGGGATTAAAATTGAAGAAAATTCAAATGGGTCTACTAATACAAATTCAATAACAACAAATATTTTAACAAAGGAGAATCTAAAAGAAACAGTTATTCCATCATATTATGACCTTAGAAATCTTAGTTATGTAACTTCAGTTAAAAATCAGGGAAGTTCTGGTAGTTGTTGGGCATTTGCAACTTACGCTGCACTAGAATCATATTTATTAATAAATGAAAATATAACATATGATTTTTCAGAAAATAATCTTAAAAATTTAATGGGTTCATATTCTGAAAATGGTATAAATGTCGGTCCAAATAGTGGAGGTAATGAATATATAGCAATGGCATATTTAACTCGTTGGTCAGGACCTGTTAATGAAACACAAGATCCTTTTGTAGCTTCTAGTATAATTTCTAGTACTTATACTCAAACAAAACTTGTTCAAGATATTGCATTACTACCTGCTCGTCAATATTCTACAGATAATGATAACCTTAAACTTATGATATTAAATTATGGTGCAATTGCTGTAAGTTATTATATGGATAATTCATATTATAGCACCACATATAATAGTTACTATTACTATGGTGATAACTCTGCTAATCATATGGTTGCTTTAGTAAGATGGGATGATAATTATAATGCTAGTTTATTTAAAGTAGAAGCTCCAGGTAATGGTGCTTTCATATTTAAAAATAGTTGGGGAACAGATTTTGGTGATGACGGATATTGTTATATTTCATACTATGACAATAGTTTATGTGGACTTAATACTAATTATCTTTTTGATGGAATAGCTATTCTTAATGTTGAAGAAACAGACACGTATAAAACTAATTATCAAAATGATATTTTAGGATATAATTCTGAATTAAAATGTGAAAATAATACTGCATGGTATTCTAATAATTATACTTCAATTAGTAATAATCCATTAACAGCTGTAAGTACTTATATTTTATCAAGTAATACTAGTTATAAAGCTGATATTTATGTAAATAATGAATTAAAAAGTATTCAATCAGGAATTATTGAATTAACAGGTTATAGAACTATAAAATTAGATAATCCTGTATTGTTAAATGTAGGTGATAAATTTAAAGTAGTAATGAAAATTACAACTTCTAATAACAATAGTTACATTCCTTTAGAAGATAATTATTACCCATATTATAATGCTAATTCTAATCCAGGTGAAAGTTTTATTAGTTATAATGGATTAGATTGGATTGATCTTACAACAATGAGCTCATATTCTAAAGCAAATGTTTGTTTAAAAGCATTTACAGGATATGCTTCTAATTTAAGTATGGTTGTCTCATCAAATACAACAGGATATATT
The DNA here is from genome assembly GCA_030539615.1 of Methanobacteriaceae archaeon. Lineage (GTDB taxonomy): Archaea > Methanobacteriota > Methanobacteria > Methanobacteriales > Methanobacteriaceae > Methanosphaera. Next base: position 5,519 of record JAUNXU010000075.1, read on the forward strand.
GAAAATGAATATGTACAATATACTTTAAATATAACTAATAGTTATGATAAATCTAAACAAGTAAATATTAGTGCAATCCTTGGTTCAGGAGTTAATATAATATCAACTTATGTTTCAAAAGGAAATTATAATATTAATACCAATATTTGGAATATTGACGAAATTGATACTAATGAAACTGTACAATTAACATTAAATACACAGATAATAAATACAAAAAATGCAACAAATACATTTAATTTAGTATCAAAATTATATAATCTTAACAATATAACTTCAACAAATATAACAACAATGTATGAAAATTTAATATTAAAAACAGACAAATATATTCAAAGTAATCCTAATAAAACAATTAATATAAAAGTAGCAATATTATCTAGTCAAATATGTTCTGGTCAAGTAACATTTGAGATTGATAATACTATAATTGGTCAAGTATCTCCTATTAATAATATTGCAGAACTTAATTATACATTACCTAGTACATGGTCAAATATTCAAAAACAAATAAAAATAACATATAATGATTCTATTACTACAGAAACTGTTTATTCAATTTAGAAGTAATAAAATTTAATGCTACAATAACAGTTCAAGATATAGAATCCAAAGTTAAAGAAACAGTGACATTAAGTGCAAATTTAAATTATAATAATCAGAAAATAAATGAAGGAACATTAACTTTTAAGATAGGAAACTATGAAATTGGAACTGTAAATGTTATTAATGGAAAAGCAGAACTTAACTATACATTAGATTTTAATCCTGGAAGATATACCCTAACTGCATCATATTCATCAGAAAATTACAATAACTTAGAAAATACAGGAACTTTAATTATAAATAGAAGAAATTTAAATTTAATAACAAATCCTATACAGTCTAGTTTAGGTGAAGGTATTCTTATAACAACAAATTATTATGATGAAAATGGTTCATCAGCTATAGGAATTACTGTAATGTCAGTATATATTGATAATGAATTAATACATTCAAAAGCATCAGATACTGGACAAATAAGTACAGGATACACTATACCAACAACAACTACTTTAGGAACACATATTATAAGTATAATGTTAGAAAATAGTTATTATAATACAAAAAGCATAAATACTACATTAGAAGTAACTAAAACAACAGCATCATCAACAATAGAAAATATAACAGGTAAAATAAATCAAACAATTACATTAATTGCAAATATATCTACTCCAAATCAAATAATTAATGAGGGTATAGTTGAATTCAAGATAAATAATCAAATAATTGGAACACAAAAAGTTTCTGAAAATATTGCAAGGTTAAGTTATATTATACCTACAACATATTAAATAGGAACATATTTAATAGTAGCAACATATACTTCAAATATTTATACAAATTCAATATCTACAGGAATTTTAACTATAACAAAAGAAGATACATACATAAGTATACAACCAATAACAGGAATTAATGGAGAAATAATAACTATTTCAGGGACAATATATGATACATATGGTAAAAAAATAACAGAACCAACTATAGCAACTATAAAATTAGATGAAACTATAATAAATACCACGCAAGTAATCAATGGAGAAATAAATACTCAATACTTATTACCATTAACAACAACAGTAGGAACACATATTATTACGATAACAACAACAGAAACTACAAGTTACAATCAAACAACTGTAAATACACAATTATTAATTAATCCAAGAATAAATATTGTTTTATCAAATATCACAGCCATAATTGACCAAACAATTAATTTAAAAGTAGTGATAAATAGTTATCCTCCAATAAATGAAGGAAATATTACATTTAAAATAAATGACTCAATAATAAATATAACAAATGTTATAAATGGAGAAGCAAACACCACATATACATTAAATAAATATAGTAGTGGAAATTATACAATAACTGCTATTTATAATTCAAATGTATATCAAGAAGTAACAACAACAGGAATTCTTATAATTGATAAAAAAGATTCTTATATTGTATTAGATGATGTTGGTGAATCTTATCCAAGTTCGATTATTAA
>JAUNXU010000011.1:0-8398 GCA_030539615.1 Methanobacteriaceae archaeon
TAATTAAAATATGCTTTTGTTTAAACAATAAATTATTTTTAAATTTTTATATATACCCTTATTTTTTTAAGTTAAATTAAACAAAATTATAGAATTATTTTAAAATTTTTCATAAATAAAGAAAATATTTATATACTACTAACTATTAACCATAATAATAAAGTTAAAAAATTTTCAAATAAATATATAAAAAAATGATATAATATTAAAAAGGCGATTAGATATGAAGGATAAAATAATGGATAATGATAAAAAAGAAATAGTATCAATGGATGATTTAGATAAATGCATTTTAAGTTTATTAGGCAATGATGGTAGAATGTCTTATAGAATGATATCTCGAGAATTAAATGTTTCCGTTGGAACTGTTCATAATAGAGTTGAAAAATTAATAGAATCTGGTCTTTTAAAGAAATTTGCATTAGTACTTAATCTTGAAAAATTAGGTTATGAATTAACTGTTGTTGTTGGTGTTGAATTAAAAAGTGGATTAGCAAGCGATATTTTAAGCATATCTTCATATAAAGAGAATATATTAGCAGCTTATGATGTTACAGGTGAATTTGATGCAATGTTAATTTGTAAATTTAAAAATACAAATCAATTAAATCAATTCATAAAAGAATTATTAAAAGAAGATAATATATTAAAAACATACACCCAAACTGTATTAAATGTACATAAAGAAGAGATCAATTCTCCTATAGACATAATTAAAAATTAATTAATACCTATTTTTTATTTATTTTTTTTAAAAAAAATTAAAAATAATTAAGAAAAAGAAAACTAGATTAACTTACTGTTTTTTCTAATTCTACAGCTTTTTTAGCAGCAAGTTCCATTGATGTTTCATATGGTATTCCTGCTTCATCTAATATTTTTTGTCCTTCTTCTTCATTTGTTCCAGTTAATCTAATAACTATTGGTTTAGTTTTATTTTGACCCATAACTTTTACAACTGCTGTTGCTACATCATCAGCTTTTGTTATTCCACCTAGAACATTTAAAAAGACTACTTTTACATTTGGATTTTTTAATACTAATTTTAGTGCACTTGTTATGCTTTCTTCTGAAGATCCGCCACCAATATCTAAAAATGTTGCTGGTTTTGCACCATAATAATTTATTAAATCCATTGCAGTTAATGTTAGTCCTGCACCATTTCCTAATACTGCAATAGTACCATCTAATTTAACATAAGAAAATGTTTCATTATCAATTTCTTCTAATTCACTTAATTTATTATGTTTAAATATTGCATCATCATCTACTGCCATTTTTGCATCTGCAGCTATAAGTCCATTTTTTGTTTTCATTAATGGATTAATTTCTACAACTGTTGCATCATAATCTTGGAAGATATTATATAATTTCCATATAAGCATTCCTACAGCAGAGATATTCTTTGTATCCACACCCATTTCAAGTGCAATGTTTCGTGCTTGATATGGCATAAATTCTTCTAATGGTTCAATATATGTTTTAACTATTTCTTGTGATTTATTTTTTGCTACTTCTTCTATGTCCATTCCACCACTAAGACTTCCAAGTATTAATGGTTTTTTAGCATTACGATCAAGAATAATACTTAGATAAAGTTCTGCTTCTTTATTTTGAACTTTTTCTTCTATTAGTACTTTTTCAACTTTTTCACCTTTAATTCTTTTATTTTGTAATTCTATTGTTTTTTCTGCTGCTTCTTCTGGTGTATCTGCAAAAAGAATTCCTCCAGATTTTCCACGACCTCCAGTTAATACTTGTGCTTTTACTACAACTGGTTTTCCCATTTTTTCTGTTAAAAATGCTGCTTGGTATGGTGTTTCTGCAACATGACTTTCAGGCACGTTTATCCCAGATTTTTTGAAGATTTTTTTAGCTATATATTCATGTATATTCATAGTTTTTTTATCCCCGTTTTATTATTATATTTTCTTTTGAACAATATTCATTCCTTCTTGGAATGCTTGTATATTTTTATCTTCTGTCCCATTTGGTACACTATCTTTTATTGCTTGTTTTACAGCTTCAACTGGTATTATGTTAGTTGCTTTTATTAATGATCCTAGCATTACTATATTTGCTACTATTTTTGTTCCTAATTTTTCTTCTGCTGTTTGTGTTGCTGGTGTTGTATAATATTTTAGATTTTTTTCTTTGATTATATCTTGTATTTCTGTTTCATCAATCATTCCAGAATCCACTATTAAATATGCACCTTGTTTTATATCTGATATATATTTCATTAATGCTTCATGTGACATTGATGTAAATATGTCTGGATTTTCTACTTTAGGATAATCAATTTCTTCATCACTAATTATTACTTCTGCTCTTGATGCTCCACCTCTTGCTTCAGGACCATAAGATTGTGTTTGAACTGCATTAAAATCTGCGTATAGTGATGCTGCTTTTCCTAAAACTATTCCAAGCATGATTACTCCTTGTCCACCAAGACCTGCTACTCTTATATCTTCTTTCATTCTATATTTCCCCCATATGCTTTTCTTATGTTTTCATCAGGATCAATTGTAGATACTTCTCGTATAAGTTTATCTTGATTTTCTATGAATTCTGGTCTTGGTTGATTTATATAGGTTCCTGTGATTATTTTATCTTTTAATTCTTCAGGTGTTTTATTTTCTGCTTGTTGGATTGGAATTGTATTTTCTTTCATCCATTGAATCATTTTTGTTGGTGTTTTTAGTTTATTTTTCCGTCCAAAGTATGTTGGACACTGCGATATTACCTCTATTAATGAAAATCCTTTGTTTTCAAGCCCTTCTTTTATTGCTTTTGATAATTGTACAGGTTGTGCTGTTGTCCATCTTGCTACATATGTTGCTCCTGCTGCTTTTACTATTTCTGCTATATTAAATGGTTTATCTTGTGAACCATAGGGTGCTGTTGTTGCTTTTGTTCCTTCAGGACTTGTTGGACTAATTTGTCCACCAGTCATCCCATATATATCATTGTTTATACATACTAAAGTAAGGTCTATATTTCTTCTTGCTGCATGTATTAAATGATTTCCACCTATAGATGTTCCATCTCCATCTCCAGATACTACTATTATATCTTGTTTAGGATTTGATGCTTTTAATCCTGTTGCATATGCTAATGCTCTTCCATGTGTTGTATGTAAAGAGTCACATTTTACATATCCTGGTATTCTTGATGAGCACCCTATTCCTGATACCATTGTTATATTTTCAAAGTCTTTATTAGATTTATTTATTCCTTGTAATATTGTATTTATTGTTGTTCCATTTCCACATCCTGGACAGAATATATGTGGTAGTCTTTCTTCTCGTAAATATTTTAAGAATCGATTTTTATGTTCTGTCATTGAAATCTAATCCTCCATGATTTTGTTTAGTATTTCATTTGGTGTATGTACTTGTCCACCTATTTTTGACATTAACTCGACTTTTGCTGTTTTTCCAAGTACTCTGTCTATTTCATAGTATATTTGTCCAAGGTTCATTTCAGGTACTAATATTCTTTTTGCATTTTTTGCTATTTTTTGTAATTGTTTTTCTGGAAATGGCCATACAGTTTCTAATTTTATATAACCTACTTTTATATCATCTTTTCGTGCTTGTTTTATTGCTGTGGTTACTGATCTTGATGGCACCCCATAAGAGATTACTATTGTTTCTGCATCTTCAGTATATTTTGATTTTATTTCAGTTATTTCATCAGTATTTTTTAGTATTTTATTGCATAATCTTGTTACTAATGTTTCATGTACTTTAGGATCATCTGCATCAGGATATCCTTTTGTATTATGTGTTAATCCAGTTATATGTACATTATATCCTTGTGCAAATGGTGGCATTGCTGGTGTTCCATTACATGGTGCTTCATATGGTTTATAATCTTCTGTTTTTTCTGGAGCTTGTCTTGTTATTATTTCTATATCATCAGGTATTGTAATTTTTTCCCTCATATGTCCTACAATTTCATCAGCCATTACAAAAACAGGGACTCTATATTTTTCTGCTAAGTTGAATGCTTTTACAGTATAATCAAAACATTCTTGTACTGATGATGGTGCTAATGCTATTATTTCATAGTCTCCATGTGATCCCCATCTTATTTGCATCATGTCTCCTTGTCCTGATTTAGTAGGTTGTCCTGTTGATGGTGATCCTCTTTGCATATCTATTATTACTAATGGTGTTTCTGTCATTGCAGCATAACCAATATTTTCTTGCATTAATGATAATCCCGGACCTGAGGTTGCTGTTACTACTTTTTGTCCACCCCATGAAGCTCCAATTATTGCACCTATAGCTGAAATTTCATCTTCCATTTGTATAAATCTTCCACCTTCTTTTGGTAGTTTTTGTGACATTAATTCAGCTATTTCTGTGGAAGGTGTTATTGGATATCCTGCAAAAAACCTGCATCCTGCTTTTATAGCTCCTAATGCACATGCTTCATTTCCTTGTACAAAATATTCTTCTGTCATATTATTAATCATCCTCTACTGTTAATGCTTGATCTGGACATGAGAGTGTGCATAATTGACATTTAACACATTTTGTATCATCTGGATGTTCAGGTACGCATACTCCCTTATGGTTTATTTTAGTGGATTTTTGATATGTTTGAACAGGACATAGTTCTACACATATGTTGCAGCCTTTGCATAAATCCTCATTTATATATATCATGATTTTAGTTGCCTCTTTTTATATTTTATGATATTATACCATTAATCATTTTTTATGATTAAAATCTATTTTTTATCTCTAATGAAATATTATTTAAGTTAATTGTATATTTGTCTTATTTAGTATAAAAAAATATTTTTTTTGTTTTAAGTAAAAATTAAGACATTATAACAAAATAATAAAAATTAAAATAAGTTTTAAATAATTAAATATGTTATATTTATTTAAATAAAATTCCATAGAAAACTTATATTATTTTTAATAAACTAGTCAAAAGCTAAAATCGTGTTAAATGGGACTAAAAAAAAGTTATTTTTGAAAATAGCACAATAATTATCCTATTTTTTTACTATAATATTTTTATAATAAATTTAATTAAATTATAAAATATTTTTATTTTTTTAAAATATTTGAAGTTATGACACACAAAATTTAGAACTTATTTTATCTAATTTTAGTAATGTGTCATACAAATATACATTAAAAAAAAATTAAGGATCATTCAATATACATTAAAGGATATTGAAGTTTAGGAATATATTCTAATTTTGCTATTATTGTTTCATCTTTATATTGTGAAGTTAATTTTATATTTAACATTTCTCCTTGTAATTCACTGTATCCTAATTTATTTTCTTCTGTTTTTATTAGTGTTTTATCTATATTTATTTTAACATCTGTAATACATGGTTGTAATGTTATTGATTCTTTTATTGTTTTTTCTAATGATTGTACTGTTTCTATACTTATTGGCGTCCCAATAAATTGATGGTATAATGCCCCTAAACTTATTCCTGCTTCAAAGATTGCTCTTTCTTTTGAAGTTATATTCTTAAAGTATTTATTTATATCAGTCATATTTTATATCCTATTTAATTCTTCATACATCCATATTGGTGCATTATTTGATGGTATTGTTAATACTATATTTTCCATATTTTGTAATATTTCTTCTGTGCTTTCTTGTGGTACTTCAATCATTACTAAATATTCTATATCTAAATCACCAATATTTGCTATTCGTTCATAATCTGATAATTGCCAACCATAATCTTCTAACAATATATTTAATTGTGTTTCATCCCATATCCCTGCTGACTTACTCATTAATAATTGTTCTATATCGGTTGTTGTTGTTTGTGTTCTATTTGTATCATTTTTTGGTTCTTGTGTTTTTTCTATATTTGCATCTATTTCTCCACTTTCTTTTGATCTAAGTATGGAATGTACTTTTGATCCACCAGTAATTTTTGATCCTTCTTTATTTTGATTAGTTAATGTGTTTACTGTTGTATATTCTGTTATTGTATTTTCTGTTGTATTATTGCTCTTTATTTGAGTTTCTTGTGTATTTTCTGTTGTTGTTTTATATATATCTACTACATCACCCACATTTATTAATCCACTTGCTGCTTGTGTCCTGTCTATTTTTATAGGAATTATTACTGTTTCTGGCTGTTTTATTTCCATGTTACTAAGTTGTTGTGTCATTGATGAATTTATTTTCTTTTTTGCTTCAGTTACAGATAATATTATATATTCAGAATCATTTAGTTTTATTTGTACCCTATTGTATTTATCTTTCTGTTGATCTATTTTTGTTGTTTGATATTCTCTTAGTGCAGGTAATGCTAGTTCATCTAAATTTATTTGAGCTATTTCTTCCTTAGTTGTTGCTGAATCTATTCTAACTTTTAATGCTTGTTTTTCAGGATTATTTGATAATTCTTCTTTGAATATTTGATTTAATTGGTTATGTTTTTGTGTTTTTTCATTATTTAGTTCTTGTTGTTGTGGTTGATATATTGCATAATAGTATCCCATTGAAAGAATTATTATTAGTATTAATAAAATTACTATGGCACCTATTGCTGCTTTTTCATTTTCTTCATTTGTATTTATTTTTTTGTATAATTCTTTTGGTTGAATTTTATTTTTTTCTATTTGTGTTTTTATTTTTTCTAGTAATGTTTTCTTTTTCTTTCTTAGATTATTTTTTTTCATCTTATTTTTCTGAGATTAGTAATTGTTTTATTGGGTATATGAATATGTATATCACTGTTAATAATAGTAAAATTATTGCAGGAATGTTCAAGATTAAATTATTTATTGATGTTGGTAAAAGTAAGATTATAGCTAGTAACGCTGGTATCATTATTGATTTAAGATTAGTTATTTTTGGATATTTTATATTACTTATCATCAATATAGATATTATTATCATTAGACATAGTACTAATGCTTGATTTGATTGTAAAGATAAGATTATTATTGTTGAAAGAATTATTGCTGTTGATGGTATAGGTAATCCTATAAATGTTTTTGTTGGCCCTTTTTGATTTGATGAAATTACATTATATCTTGTTAATCTTAATATTCCTGTAGATACTATTAATAATGATACCCATATAACATATGGTGAATTTATTAATTGTGTAATTATTATTGCTGGTGCTATTGCAAATGAAGTTACATCTGATAATGAATCAATATTTTCTCCAAATATGCAATCTTGATTATCTTTTTTAGTTTTTCTTGCTACTATTCCATCTAATGAATCAAATATTACTGCAAATATTAATAATTTTGCTGTTAGTTGGTATTGTCCTGAGATTGCAGTTATTATTGCCAATATTCCTGAAAGAGCATTTGCTAATGAAACTATATCTGCTATTGATGTCATTTTTATTATATTAGTTTCCGTTTAATTCACACCCCTTTTATTTTTATATAATTATTCTTTTGTTTTAATTTTTAGTTATTCTTTTTTGTTATAAGTTATTTTTATTAAAATGTCCATACTAATCTATAATTTTAATTATTATATTCATATAATTATACTTATAATTATTATTATATTTAAATTTTATTAAAATTTTTAAACAATACCAAGTATTTTATATAATAAATTATAAATTGTTATCCTAAAATAAAAATAACCTCCTAAAATCAATAAAATTTAATCATCACATCTATATAAAAAAAACAACATATAATTACATATCTTAAATTAAACCAAGAAATAAATAAACTAGGAAAAAAAATGAAAACAATAAACATAGTAAATCATGACAAAATTCCCATAAATACACGTATACTTGGAATTGATGAAGCAGGACGAGGAGCAGTAATTGGACCATTAATAATAGCAGGTGTAACCGTACCAGAAGAAAAACTTAAAAACATTAAACGAATAGGTGTTAAAGATTCTAAAAAATTATCAGTAAAAAAAAGAATGACTCTTTCTAGAAAAATTAAAAAAATAGCAGATTATCAAATAACTTGTATAACAGCAGAAGATATTGATAATTACCGGGCAAATAATAAAAATCTTAATACAATAGAAAAAGATGCAATGAAAAATATAGTTAAAAAAGCTGATCCTGAAAAATGTTATATTGATTGTTTAGACATTAAAGAAGAACGTTTTCATAATGAAATGCAAGAATTATACCCTAACATAGATTTTACTACAGAACACAAAGCAGATGATACATATCCTATTGTATCTGCTGCATCAATTATTGCTAAAGTAGAAAGGGATAAAATTATAAAAGAATTAAAAAAAGAATATGGCGAAATAGGTTCAGGTTATCCAAGTGATAAAAAAACTATTAAATATTTAAAACATATCCCAAAAAAAGAATTACCATCAATAGTTCGAAAATCATGGAATACTGTAAAAAATTTAGACACATGAAAAATTAAATAATATAAAA
>JAUNXU010000011.1:8408-30821 GCA_030539615.1 Methanobacteriaceae archaeon
CTATACTATATCATAAAAAAATGGAGAAAAATAGATAGAAAATGTTTGATATAATAACACCCATTATATCTTTTGGAACAGATATTATCTTAATGTTTCAAAGTGGTGGAATAATTGTATATATCCTTACTATTTTAGGTTTTTATGGTATCTTTTTATCAATAGAAAAAATCTTATATCTTCGTAAATCATCAGAAATTACACTATCAGAATTAATGATAATAGTAAACGAATCAATGGCAAGAGGAGGTTCTCTTGAAGCATTAAGAGCTATAGGTAATTATAAAACACCTATTTCACGTATTGTATCTGAAGCTCTTAAAATAGGATATCGAAGTAAATCTGAAGTAGAAGACAATATGGAACAAGTATTTATTGTTGAAATGAGTAAGATGATGAAAGGATTATCCACTATAAAGACAATTATTGAGATTGCACCATTATTAGGTCTTATTGGTACTGTTATAGGAATGTGGTATACATTTAAAGCATTAGGAGTTACTGGAGATATGACTTCAATGACTAATGGAATATACACAGCTATTATTACAACAATATTTGGTTTAGCAGTAGCAATTATATTAGTACCATTATACACTTATATAAATAGTCAAATAGGAAAACAGTTAGATAATATAGATATTGCTAATAAAATGAGTAATTGGCGATATGGTGAAATGAAAATATGGGTTGAACGAGATAAAGAAGAAGTAATGGAAGCATTACAAGATTCTGCAGGTATAATTAAAGTAAAAAGTATTGAAGATGAACAAGCTAATTTACAAGTAGATATTAAACCAAATATGTTAGAAAAAGGTGTAAAAACAATTATTATTGAACGATCTGACACATCAAGTAGAATTGTTGAAAGTAAATTAAAACAATGAGGAAATTAATATGATAGATACAAACAAATATAAAAATAGACTTAATGTTACTCCTAATATTAACATAATTCCATTATTAGATGTTATCTTTACAATTATGATTTTCTTATTAGTTATGTTAAGTCAACAACCTGTAGCAGATACATCACATGTTGAACAAACACAAATATCTGGAAAACCTGTAAGTGCTAGTGGAACATCAGAGTATTATCTTATGCCCGTTAGTGGATTAAAAAAAGTTGTTGTTAATGGAGTAGATAAATCTAATTGTATAAGAAATCAAGCCATAGCCATCCATACACGAGCCATGGATGAAGGTCAAGTTAATATCGATTCGAAAACAGGAACTATTACAATACAAGCTCCTGACGACATAGCAGATATTGCAGTAAAACCACCTAGTACAACTTAAATAAATAAATTAATAATTTTAGGAGATTGATATAATATGGTATATTTAGGAAGAATAGTAGCAATAGGTAGTAATGAAAATGGTGTATATGGTGCTTATCGTGTATCTAGTAGATCATTTCCAAATAGACAAGCTGTAATTACTAATGATAAAGTAGCAATTGTACCAACAAAAGGATCTGAAGATGATATTTATAAAAATCCATATATAAGTTACAATGCTATTGATATTGTAAATAATACTGCAATTATAACAAATGGTTCACATACAGATATAATCTCTGGAAAAATAAGAGAAGGCATGAATATGCGTGATGCTATATGTTTAACTTTATTAACTATGGATTATGAAAAAGATGACTATAATACCCCTAGAATTGGTGGAGCTATTAATTTAGATGGTGAAGGTTATATTGGTATTGTAACTCATAAAGGTTTAAGAGTAGATAAAATTAATAAAAATGAAACATTTTATATTTCTACTTATGAACATACCACTCCAAATAAAGTTGAGTTTAATGCATCAAATGCTAATGATGCTTGTGAAATAATATATGGTAAAGATGCATTTAAAGAATTTACAAATCCTGTGACATCTTGTGCTATTTATGGTACTGATAAATGGGATTTAGAAACTAAAATATAATATTTTTTTATTTTAACCTCCTTGAAATATTTTATTTTTTTTAAAGTAAAGAATTTTTCTAACAAAATAGAGGTGTTTATTTTTTGAATTTTGAAGTTATAGGAATTGAAAATTTTCCAATTATTGATAAGAAGTCTGATCTTTCAAAGATTATTTATGAAACATTAGAATCTAATAATCAAAGATTAGAATATGGTGATATTTTAGTTTTAGCTGAAACTGTAGTTTCAAAAGCTGAAGGTAATTATGTTAATGAAGAAAAAATTACTCCTTCTAAAAAAGCATATTGTATTGCACTTGAAACGGATAAAACTCCAGAAGAAGTTGAATCAGTCCTTGAAGAATCAGATAAAATAATTAAATACAGAAAAGGTGTTATTATAAGTCAAACTCATCATGGTTTTATTTGTGCTAATGCTGGTATTGATAATAGTAATTGTAAAAATGGTTTAAAAACTAAATTACCAGTTAATCCTGATAAAAGTGCTACAATTATAAGAGAATATTTAGAAGATATGTATGATACTAGAATTGGTATGATTATTTCTGATACTCAAGGACGTGCTTTTCGTAGTGGTGCTGTTGGAGTTGCTGTTGGTATTAGTGGTATTACTCCTTACTTAGATTGTGTTGGTTTAAAAGATTTATATGGTAAATTATTAAAAAGTACTATTATTGGTGTTGCTGATGAATTAAGTTCTGCTGCATCTATTATTATGGGTCAAGCCAATAATGGTTATTGTCTTGTAGTTATTAGAGGTGTATCTTATTTTGATGAAATTAAATGTAATAGTTATGATTCATGTATTCAAGATATTTTAAGAGATGAAGAAAATGATCTTTTTAGATGATGAGTTGATTAAATGATTACTGTTTTATCTGGTGGAACTGGAACTCCTAAATTATTACAAGGATTAATCAAAGAAACAGACCCTAAAGATATAAATGTTATTGTAAATACTCTTGAAAATAATTATTTTAGTGGAGTATATGTATCAGCAGATATTGATACAGTTTTATATACATTATCAGGATTGATTAATGAAGAAACATGGTATGGTCAAAAAAATGATACATTTACCACACATAATCAATTAAAAAAATTGGGTTATGAAGAAATTCTAAAAATTGGAGATAAAGATAGAGCATTAAAAATACAAAAAACAGAACTACTTAAAAAACATACATTAACCCAAGCTACAGATATTCAAAGAAAAAAACTAAACATAAAATCAAAAGTATTACCTATGAGTGATGAACAATCAAATATAACAATTAATACAACAGACGGATTATTAACATTTCATGAATATTTAATAGAAAAACAAACAAAACCTGAAATAATTGAAATCAAATATAATACTGTTAAACCTGCACCATCCATTATAAAAACTATAGAAAACAGCACCCAAATAATAATTGGACCATCAAATCCTATAACAAGCATACTACCCATAATTTCTATGAAAAATGTTGAAAAAACATTAACTAAAAAACATGTGACATGCATATCACCTTTAAAAGATGATACTCCATTTAGTGGACCTACAGCTAAATTTATGAAAGCAAAAGGATATTCACCTACTAACATTGGAATTGCTACAATTTATAAAAATATCGTTGATAAATATATAATAAATAATAATGATGAAAAACATAAACAAATATTAGAAGAAATAATTCCAAAAGTAGAAATAATGGACATTGAACTAAACAGTATACATAATAAACAAAAGATAGCAAAAAATGTCTTAAATTTTTAAAGAGTATAAAAATAAAAAAATAATTTATAAAAAAAAGTGATTAAATGATACAAATAACATTAATTCAAATTGATAACTACGGACCATGGACTGTAACACCCCACCCTAGAACCGAATCAGATTTACAAACAATGCAATCAAGATTATATAGTGATCTTGAAAGAGAATTTGGAATTCTTGGAGGATTAGTCTTTTTTAATAGATTTGATAATTTAATAGCAGTAACCAATGGAATAAATAAAAAGCAACATGAACGAATACAAGACTCTATACGAAATCGTTATCCAATAACCATAAGTATGAGTGTTGCTACAGCTGAAACTAGTTATGAAGCACAAAAAATTGCTACAAAGCAGCTACAAAAAACTGGAGGAGCTCAAGAAGCTAAAAGAAAAGAAGAATTAATTATTGATAAATTAGTAACTCCTGAAGAAAGTTTAGTTCAAATTGCTCATATTGATATTAATCATATTACAAAAACTCTTACTGATGTTACTTCTGCTTATGATACTTCTGTAATTGTTTATGATGTAATATATAATCTAATGAAAGAACTTAAAAATGTAGATGCTTTAAGTTTCTTTATTGGTGGAGATAATTTTATGTCACCATCAAATAAGGTTAATGAAGAAACATTGACTAATGTTTTAAAAATTGTTGATAAAAAAACTAATGTTACATTAAAAGCTGGTGTTGGAATAGCAAAAACAGCACAAGAAGCTGCTGATTTAGCTGATATAGGATTAGAAGATATTAGAGCGGGATTAACTGATAAATCAGTTTTAATATTTGATGAATAGGTGTACTTATGAAAGTTTTATCTGCTATGGCAGGCATAAATGATGGTGAATATTGTAAAAAATTCACAAAACAAGGAATAGACATATTAACCATTGGAGGTTATAATGCTGATAAAAAAAGTTTTCAAGCCGCACTAAAAATTATATCAGAAGGTAGAAAAGAGTTTTTAACTTGTCCTAACCACCTTAGTGAAGAATTAAGTTCCCAAGCAGATATTATTCATAATTATAATCCCCAATGGAATGGTAAAATTAATGCCAATATTAGATCTAGTGATCCTAAAACTTATAATAAATTAAGTAAAATCCAAAATATTGATATTATTGAAGTTAATGCACATTGTAGGCAAGAACCAATGAAAGAAGCTATGTGTGGTGAATCATTACTTCATAATACTATGTTATTAAAAGATATTCTTTCTAATTTTTCTGGTGATTGTGAAATTTCTGTTAAAATAAGATGTAATGTTAAAAATGTTGATATTTTTAAGATTATTGAATTAATAGAATCTTATAATGTAGATTATCTTCATGTTGATGCTATGAAACCTAATATCATGCATGCGGATTATGAACTTTTAGAAAAAATATGTAATTTTACAAAGTTACATGTAATTGGTAATAATAGTGTTACTTGTTATTATGATTATTTAAAAATGTTGAATACTGGAGTTAATAGTGTTAGTATTGCTAGAGCTAGTTTAAATGGTAATGTAACTTCTATTTTTAAGAAATAATTTATTTGGTTATTAAGTTTACTTTAATTTTTAATTTTTTATTATTTTTTACTTGAATTTAATATTATTTTGAAAAAAAATAATTAAATTTAATATTACATGAAATATTATGTGTACATATATTAATTTCTTTAAAATTTTTTGATTAATAATGTTTTTTTTTAAAAGTTAAAATTTAATAAAAATAGTTTTTTTTAATATGAAAATTTATTTAATAAAAAAATGTAGTTAATAAAAATATAATTGAAAAGGGATATTAATTAATATCCTAATTCACTATATATATATTCATATACATATGCTGCTACAATAGCTCCAAGAATTGGTGCTATAATATAAATCCATAAAGATCCGAACATGTTTGCTCCAGCAAATGCAAAGTTTCCTATTACAGGACCTATTACACGAGCCGGATTTATTCCAGCTCCACTTATATTACCAATACTTATTACAATACCTGCAACTACTAGACCGATAGTTAATGCACCAAATCCAGGTGTTGCATTTTTATCTACAGCTACTGCCATTACAGCTAACATTAATAAAAACGTTCCTAAGAATTCTGCTATAAATGCTCCTACTACAGTCATTCCAGGGAATACTGCTACTGCTCCAAGAGCTCCTACTGATGCAGATTCTGGACCTATCATAAAGAACACTACTGTTGAAGCTACAATTGCCCCTAATATTTGTGCTACAATATATGGTATTAAATCAGATGTAGGGAATTTTTTAATTGACCATAAACCTATTGTTACTGCAGGGTTTAAATGTGCCCCTGAGATTCTTCCAAATGCATAAATACAAACTATTAATGCTAATCCAAATGCTAATCCTATTGCTAACCAGTCACCAAGTCCACCTATTGCTCCGATACCTATGTTAAATGGTGTTGCAGGAGTTACTCCTTTAGACATCATTAAAGAAATTACTACTGAAGCAGTACCAAATAATACAAGAATAAATGTTCCTATAAATTCAGCTATTGCTTTTTTTGCTATTCCTTCACTCATTTTTCAGCAGCCTCCAGTGCGTTGAAACATTCACGACAAAGAATTCTAGGTAATTTTTCTTTGACTTTTTCTGATGGGAATGGATATCCTCCAGACCACAATTCAATATCTTCTCTAACAATGTGTTCGTCGCATAAACCCATACCACAAACAATACATATTGCTATAGCTTCGGTATCTCTACCTTCTTTTGCACATACATAACATTTCATGTAATCACCTTTTTTGTTTATATACATTATTATGTTAAGCAGTACTATATAAAAGTACTCTATAATTAATATAATAATTAATTGAGTATTGTATGTTTTTTATAAAAAAAAAGAATAAATTTCAGGTAGATTTAAGTAGTCCATGAAAAAATTTAAGTTTTTTTTAGATTTTATAAAATAAAATTTAGATTATCATTATTTTTTTAAAAATAATAATAATTTAATAAAAATACCACAAGAAAAAATTAATAAAATAAAATTCAAATATTATATTAATAATAACATAAATATCATTATTATATTTAAAAAAAGAAATTCCAATTTTTTAATAAACCAAGCAAAATATAATAAAGAAAAATTATAAAGGAGAATAAATATTATGGGATGGGAAAATGCTCCGGCACATGTATGTAAAGGTGGAGATGCTAGAGGATTAGCTTTTTGTTGTCCGCCAGTAAAACCATGTCCTGTGCTAAGTAAACTTAATGAAATTAATCTTGATCCACAAGAATTTATAAAAATTAAAGAAGATTTTGCTAAAAAAACTGAATTAGGTAAAGGTACTGGAACATGTTTTGGATCTTTGGTATGGTGTTGTAAAGCTACAAAGCCATGTCCATTAAGAGATTCTGTTCTAAGATCAATTAAATTATCAACTGATGATTATATGACTTTAAAAAAACAGTTAGCTGATGAAATTATGAGTCATGTAAATGTTAGTAAAGAATCATTACCTGATGATGAAATACAATCATTAGCAATTACATTTGGAATTTCTTTTGAAGATGCAAAAATAGCTTTAGAAGAATCAAATAATGATATGAAAACTGCTATCAAAAATCTTAGATTGAAAAACTTATAGAAAATATTTAATTTTTAACTTTTCTTTTTTTTAATTACTAAATTTTATGATTAAATTAAAAATATTATAAGTTATAACTTATTAGTTATAATTTAATATAAAATAAATAAAAAAATAGTTTCTCTAAAATTTAGATCATGTTCCTAAAAATTTATTATAACAATTACTAACTACTAAAACCAACATTATACTCAATGATAAATTAATATCATCTAACTATTTTAACATAAAAGATAAATCATTCCTAAAAAAAATATTAAATAAATTAAAACTAGATACCATAATAACATGAGAATTTATAATATCCTCCCAAATAATAAAAGATCTAAAAACAAAATATCAAAGAGATCAATTTAACAAAGAATAAATATTAATAACTGTATACTAAATGATTTAAAACTCAAAAGATTCTAGAAAATTTTATTTTTCAATGCCATTAAAGACTTTTTCTTAGTCTTTTCATTTAACATTTTGAATTTTTGTCACGCCCCAAGACAATAAAAAAAAATATTAAGGAAGAACAAAGTCTTACTTTTAAAAAAAAAAGAAACAAAAAAAGAAGTTAAAATATTAAGCTTCTATTTTTGATTGTACTGTTTTTGTAGTTAGTATTGTTAATGTTGACATTGCTCTATTAGTATTTATTACATTACTTCCACTGTATGTCACATTTATTGTGTGTATTCCAGATTTTATATTTGTTGGTAATGTGTAATTGTATGTTGCTATTCCATTGTTTAATACTATTTTTGGTGTTAATGTTTTACCATCTAATTTAAATACAACATTTCCAGTTGCAGGTATCTGAGTTATATTTCCAGTAATATTTACTTTAAACATTATTGTACTTCCAGGTGTACTTGTTATTGGATCAAATATAACTTTTGAATCTTGTTTTAATATGGTTATTGTTGAGTTTTCACTTGTACTTTCAGCATATTTATTTGAACCTATATATACTGCATTAAGAGTGTAATTGTTATTTTTAAAGCTGGATGGTAATGTATAATTATAATTAAATGTTCCATTAATAAGATCTACTTTTATTATTTGGTTATTTTCATCTTTTAATGTTATTCCATTGAGTTTAAGAATTACTTGTCCTTCTGTTATTAATTCACCATTATTTAATGTTACATTACCAGTTACAGGTATAACTAATCCAGGATATCCTTGTGTATCATTTATATTTGTTATTGTTTGTATTCTTACAATATTCATTGGTTTTGTATCCATACTTGATTGGTATAAATTGTCTCCAATATATTTTATTGATAGATTATATGTTTTTGCTGCAAAATTACTTGGTATATTATATGTTCCTTGTACTAATCCATTAATGACAGATAATATTATTGTTTGATTATTTTCATCTTTAAATGTTTTTCCATTTATTTTTATGATTGCTATTCCATTTAATAAATTTCCATTATTATCAGTTATTACTGCTGTTATATTTAATATATCATCCACAGTTATATTTGTTGTTATATTAGTTATATTAGTAATTGTTGGTTTTGTTAATAAAGTTAATGTTCCATTAGATCTTGAACCAACATACATATCACTTCCACCATATACTGCAGTTATTGTGTACTCTTTTGCACTATAGTCTCTTGGGATTGTCCAATTTAATAATGCTTGTCCCTTTGAACTTAATGTTGTATTTGCAATTGTTTTTCCATTTAATTTAAATACTACTACACCATTAGTTACAATATTACCCTTAATATCATATACATATGCATTATATGTAATTTGTTCTCCAGCATAATCAGTAATATTAATTACATTGATTTGTGTTGTCATTTTAATTACATTTACTGTCATTGAAGTTGTACTATTTAAATATTTATAATCTCCAGAATATGTGATTGTAACATTATATACTCCTTCGTTTGTAAATACTTCAGGATATATTATTTTACCATTTACTATTTCTGTTTCATTAGTAATACCATTAATAGTAATATTTACTTTTCCAGATACTATAACATTACCTTGAATATCAGTTATATTAGCCAATATATCTGTTAATACACCAACAAAAGCTGTTTGATTTGTTGTAGTTATTGTTGTATTTAATTTATTTACATTTATTTTTTCTGAAGCTGTACTATTTTTATATCTATCAGTACCATTATATACTGCAGTTATATTATTTATTCCAGATGTTGTAGTTACATAATTGTATTCTATTGTTCCATTTTCATTTGTTATAAAAGTCTTATTTTCACCATTAATTTCAATTACAACTGTTTGATTAGGTATTGTATTATTATCTTTATCTGTTAAAGTTGCATTAATAATAATTATATCCCCAACATAAGCTGGTTCTGTTGCATTAATAGTTAATTTTGTTTCTGTTATAGTTTCTGGTACTGTTATTGTAAATTCTGTAGTTTTATTTTGATAACTTTTATTTAAATTACTATAATTTACTGTTATAATATTAGTTAGATTTGTAAGAACATTATTTGCAATAACAATATTTGAATTTCCATTAATTACATTAAAATCTTTATAAAATACTCCATTAACATATATTGATACTAAACCATCTCTTATAGTATCATTATATATATCTCTTAAATTAAGTGTTACAACAGTACTATAATTAGAACCATCAGTTATTGTAGTATTATTAATTGAATTTAATGAATCTTCTAAGTAATTAGATAGATAAATATTGTTTGATACTTTGATTGTATTAAGAGAATCATTTAATAACATGTCTCTATTATTATCAGTATTATTAATAAATAAGTTATCTTTAATTACCATCATTCCATCAATATTATTAATTACATATCCATTATTATTTGTTACTGTGTTATTTATTACAGTATTGTCATTGAAAGTTAAATTATTAAGTATCCCATTATTATAATAAACTCCCCCATCAGCAGCAGTATTATTATTAAATTTAGAGTTAGATACTATTACATTAGCACCATTACTTTCATATATACCTCCACCATTAGTAGCATTATTACTGTTAAATGTACAGTTATTAAGATAAATATCACTACTTATATCAAATATACTTAATGCCCCACCATTAGTAGCATTATTATTATTAAAAGTACATCCTGTAATATTTCCTTCACCACTAAGAGTACTGAAAGATAATGCTCCACCAGTACTTGCATTATTATCAGTGAAAGTACAATTTATAACATTTCCATAAGAGTCCCAACCATATTGCACTGCACCACCATCTGCTTTAGCACTATTATTAATAAAAGTACAATTTATAATATCAGTTAAACCTATTACAATATCAACAGCTCCTGCATGATATGTTTTAGCAGTATTATTAATAAATAATGAATTTTCAATAATTAAATTTCCCTTACCACCGGAACCAAGAGCCCCACCAGTTGGTGCAGAGTTATTAATAAATGTTGAATTTTCAATAATAAATTCCGTTCCATCACAATAAATTGCCCCATTATTTGATGAAACACTATTATTATAAAAATTAGAATTTTTAACATAAACATTTGATCTTCCTGCAGCATCAATAACTGCTCCCGTACTAGCTAATGCATTACCATTATTACTAAATGTTGAATTTTCCACCAAAAGAGTAGTACCATTAAACCATATTACTTTAGAACAATTATTAATAACAATATTATTTAATGTTAAATTATAATTTCCTTGTATAGTAAATAAACCTGATGTATCTAGACCACCTTTTTGATTTCCATCAATAGTTAAATTATTTCCATTAATAGTTAACTCTGTTACTGATCCTACATTTTGTTGTGTTTTTATAATATCTGTTGCATTATAATCTCCAGGTAATAAATTAATAGTAAATGAAGTAACATTAGTTATATTTTTTAAATAAGTTATTGCATCTAATAATTCAGTATAATTATTTACATCAGCTGAGGATTGTGAAGTATATTCCACATTTCCTTTTAAATTTGAATTTATATTCAAATTGTTATTTGAAATTTCTTTAATATCATTTATATCTGATTTTTGATTATTAGTTGTATTATTAGAATCAATTGTCGTTAATTGATTACCAGTTTTATTATCAGTAGTTATTACTGATACTTGTTTATCTCCAATATCATTACTACTAGTTTTTACTGTTGAAACTTGTTTATTTGACGTAATTTTACTACTTGTATCCTCTGTTATTTGATTTACATCATTTAATGTAGCTTCAGATTGTACTGAAACATCTGAAATTGTATTTACATTACTCTGATTTAAATCTTGAGAATTTGTAGCTGTTACAGCCGAAAAACTTATTAACAGCATAAAAGACAGTAATAATAAAAACAAGTTAATCCTTTTATTTACCATAAATGTTTTTCACCTCGTATATAAAATATTTAATTTAGTTTTTTTAAAAAATATCCATTAAAGTTGTTTTTGAGAAAATTTTATTATTTAATTAAAAAATAAAACCTTTTCAAGTTTTTTATTTAACTTTAGTTATAATTTATAAGATTTTTTTGTAGGATGTTATTATTTTTAAGTAGAATATTTGTATTTATTTGACATCTATTTTTCCTACTGGTTTTAGATCTATTTATTTTATTATTTAAAATAAATGTTTGTAAGACGAAGTGAACTCTATTTTAAAGTATTTTAGGAATATTAAAGCAATATTAAGATTTGTATTAATTATTTTTATTATTTTAATCTTTTCAAAAATCATTATTTTTTCATTAAATTTATGAATCTATAAATATTGTAACATATTGCTTTGAACTTGAAGTGATTAAATGATTTAAATGAATCAATTCGTGATAAATATTGTGACATTAGTTAAATGTACTTTGGTGTATATTTTTCATTCATTTATATCCGTATGTTTTGTATAGAATATACCATAATTGTTCATAAATCATGCTTTATCTAAACTTTACTAACATATCTTTAAATCTAAACTGATCCAATATTTATTTATTAAATCCATTTATCATTTTTGGATATTTTTTAAAGAATTTAACAATAGTTATATAATAAGATAATGTTTTTAATTCAAGTATATTCTTCATTACCATATTTACTTCAAATAACAAAAAATTATCAAAGGTTATAAAAAGTATAAATCTTTAATTTAAAATACATATAACTAACTTAAAAGCTAGTATATCATATAGAATTCATTGAAATAAAAAAATAGAAATAAATTCAAAATTAACTCTATAAATATATATTAAAAACATTGTTCAAAACTATGAGGAAATAGAAATTTTAATATTATCTTTTTAAAAGTAGAATACAAGTCAAATAAATTGTTCATAAATAATGAACAGTTAAAATTTAAAAAAAAAGGAATATTAAATTAATCATTTAAACAAACATTCCTTTTGCAGATTCATCATTTTGATTATTATGATTAAATTGATTTAAAGCATATGTTAAATGTTTATCAGTAATAATACATACTTCTTCAATTAATGCTTGGTGTAAAGCTACTTTTATGATTTTTTCTTTAATATCTCTTCCAGACAAATTTTTTGTTTTTGTAACTAAAGATTCTAAATTTATATTAGTTTTTAAAGGTAATGTTTTTAAATTTTTTTTTATTATTTCTCGTCTATCTTCCGTAGTAGGTAATGTAAATTCTATTTCTTCTTCAAAACGACTTCTTATTGCATGATCTAATAATTGAGGATTATTTGTTGCAGCTATGGTTATTATTTCTTCATTATTTATTATACCATCTAGTTCTGTTAATAATGCATTAACAATTTCTGTAACATCACCTCGTAATGATTGATATTTACGTTCTAATGCTATTGCATCTATCTCATCTATGAAAATTATCATAGGTTTTTCATGTCTTGCTTCATTATATAAATCATGAATTAAATTTGCACCATCACCTACATGATCTCCTATTAAACTTGTAGCTTTTATTAATTTAATAGGAATATCATTTTGATTTGCAAGAGCTTGTGCTAACATTGTTTTTCCCGTACCTGGAGCTCCATAAAATAATATATTTTTTGGTGCCCACTGATTAAATTTTTCAGGTTCTTCAAGATATCTTGTTATTATTTTAGTTTTATTCTTTGCTCTTTTTTGTCCTATTATATCATCTAATTTATAATCCACTGTTACTGGTTTTTCTTTTTTATTTTTTTCTTCCATTATTAAAATAGATGTTCTTTGAGTAATATATGAATTATTAGGTCTTAGATCTACTATTTGAAAAGCAAAATCAGGTATTAATTTTTGATCAAATATATATGATCCAATACTTATTTTTGTTCCAATCCATTGTTCTTTTGCATATATTTCAAATATTTCATGATGAGGAATTTCTATTAATGGTGTTTCCACTAATGAACATTCTATAGGATATCCTATAGGTTTTAATACCACTATTTTAGCTTCATTTGATTCTAGTATTTTTTGTTGTATTACTTGTGATTCTTTTAATTGTTTTAAATTGTAATTATTTGATGTCATATTTTTTCTCTTTTTATAGTTTTTTTTATAATGTTATTTCTATATAATGTTTTTCATCCTTTTTAGCATTGAATTCTATTGAAGATACTCCATTTTGTAATGTTTCATAAAGTTTCCAAAGTGTATCTTCTGTAGCATAAATTTTTAATTTATTTGTATCGCTTCTTGTTATTTTAGTTATTTCTGGAAAGTCTTCTGTTAAATCTTTTTGTATTTCTTCAAATAATTCGTGATTTAATTCCATTTTATATTTTATTCTCCTAATTTATACATTTTAATTGATTCTTGTATATCATTTATTGCTATTGCACCTTGTGCTGCTGCTGTTAGTATTTGTTTAAGACCACCTGTTATATCCCCTGCTGCATACACTCCTTTAACATTAGTTTTCATAGTTTCATCTACTTTGATATAACCCAAATCATTACAATTAACATTTAACATAGATGCTAGTTTGTTATTAGGATTATATCCAATTGCAATAAATACTCCATCAATTTTTATAGTGGTTTGCTTATTGGTTTTTCTGTTTTTAACTATGACTTCTTCTACTCTTCCACCACCTTGAATTTTTTCAAGAGAACTATCATATAAAATAGAAATATTTTCTTCTTTTAATTCATCTTGTAATTTTTTATCAGCACGAAGACTATCTCTTCGATGAATAATAGTTGGTTTAACATTTATATTATTCAAATATAATGCTTGAGTTGCAGCAGAATTTCCTCCTCCAACAATAACCACTTTTTTATCTATAAAAAAAGATCCATCACACATTGCACAGTATGATACTCCACGACCAAGATATTCTCCTTCTCCAGGCACATTTAATCGTTTATTTAAACTTCCAGTACATAATAATAATGTGTAAGAATAGTATTTTTCATCTTTACTAGTAATTATAAAATAATTCCCATCATATTTTACATTTGTAACTTCAGAATATTCTTTAATTGTAGTATATTTTCTAGATTGCTTATCCATATATTCCATAAGTTTTCTGCCATTTATCCTGTCAAAACCTGGAAAATTTTCAACTAATGGTGCTATATTTCCTGTTCCACCACTATTTCCTTTATCAAATAGTAATGTTTTAAGACCAGCACGCCCACCATATAAACCAGAAACTAATCCTGCAGGACCAGATCCAATTATTATTGTATCATAAATTATCATAATTTTCTATTATTTCCTTATTATTTTTAAATATTATAATATAATATTTGCAAATAAGAACTATTTAAAAACAGTTATTTTAATAATAGAAGTTTTAGTAAAAAGATAAAAAAAATAAAAGAGGGGTTAAAAAAAAACTATAAACAATAAGGGTAGTTTATAGTTTAATATCCATACCTTAATTAACAATTAATGTAGCATTTTGTCTTTCTGAATATAATTGTCCTGTTCCACTATATACAAAGTTTATACCATGTATTCCTGTAAAATTATCAGGTATTGTATAATTATAGGTAACTATACCATTAGTTACCTTTAATTTTTTAGTTATTGTATTTCCATCGATTTTAAAGACGGCATTTCCACCATCCACATTAGTACCAGTTATATTTTTTATCAAATTTGCTTTTAATATTACAGTTTCCCCTGAAACTCCATAAACATCATTTACTGTAATATTTACTCCTTGTTTCATAAGAGTAATTTTAGCATCCCCTTTTGATTCTAAATATAATTTATTTTCACTATATTTCATTGTTAATTTGTATTTTGTATTTTTAAAGTTATCTGGTATTTGGTATTCATAATTTACTTTACCATCAATAACAGTAGTATTACCAATAGTTTTATCATTTATTTTAATTACAACCACACCATCATTTACTAATTGACCATTACTAGTTATAGTAGCTGTTAAATTTACAGTTGTTCCAGCTAATGCATCAATATCATCCACAACAATATTAGTAGATTTTTTATTTACTGTTAATGTACCATTTGCTTGTGAAGATTCATAGTTATTATTTTCACCATAAACAACAGTTATAGTATAATTTTTAGAAGACCAATCACTTGGAATAGTAAAAGTATAATTTGTAATACCATTATTTACTGTGCTACTACCAATAGTTTTTCCATTTATTTTAAATACAACCTTACCATTAGTTACACTTCTTCCAAATTCATCTATTATTTTAGCTTTTAATAATATTGTTTCATTAGCAGATCCTTTAATATCATTTACAATAATTGTTGTAGATTTTTTTACTGTTATTGTTGCATTACCTTTAGATTCTAAATATGCTCTATTTTCTGCATACTTCATACTTAAAGTATATTCTTTGTTTTTAAAGTCCAATGGTATAATGTATTCATAATTTATTTTACCATTAATAACTGTTGTATTTCCTATTGAAACACCATTAATTTTTATAATAACAACACCAAAGTTCACAACCCCACAATTATATACTGTTGCAGTTAAATTTACTGTTTCACCTACTTTTACAGTAATGTTATCAACAATTATCTCTGTTGAAGATTTATTTATTGTTAAAGTACTGTTTGCTTCAGATCTAATATAAACATTAGTATCACCATATACAGCAGATAAAGTATAATTTTTAGCTGACCAATCACTTGGAATTGTGAAATTATAACTTGCTAAACCATTTACCACACTACAATTACCACATACAACACCATTAATTTTAAATATTACAATTCCAGTATCAATAGTATTATTATATTGATCATATACTACAGCTTCTAATGTAATATTACTATTTACATAGGATTCCACATTAAATGTTTCAATATAACTATTTATCCTATTTAATGTTAATACTCCTTCACCAATTGAACCATAATAATTATTATTTTCACCATATACAGCAGATATAGTATAATTTTTAGAAGACCAACCATTTGGAATCGTGAAATTATAACTTGCTAAACCATTTACCACACTAGTTTTTCCTATTGTTTGACCATTTACTTTAAATACAACTAATCCATAATCAACTAACTTACCATAATTATCAATAATTGTAGCATTAAATACTACATTTTCATCAACAACAAAATCTGTTACATTCTCAACTGTAGTTTTAGTTGAATGTTTCATAATAGTTAATATAACATTAGAATCCTTATCACCATAATTAACATCATGATAACTTATAGTAACATTATAATCACCACAAGGTAAATCAGGAACAGTTAAATTAAAGTCTGCCACACCATTAGTAACATTTATAGATCCAACTAATGTTCCATTAACATAAACATCCACCACACCACTAGTAACATTATTACCAGAACCATCAGTAACATTAACACCAACAGGAATTACAGATCCAACATCACCTGTAAGATTAGTACTAATATTTAAATTAACACTACACACAACAATAATTAATTCATGTTTATCATTAACAGTTTTCACGAAATAACCCTCATTATCAGTAAATGTTGCAATCATTGAATAAACACCAACAGTATCATTACCAGTATAATCAATATAAGCCATACCATTATTAACATTTCCCAAATATGATACTCCATTAATAGTAATATTCACAACACCTTTATTTACAGATAATAATTTTCCATCAATAACATATGTAACTGAAACTCCAATAACAACATGTGTTTTATACATTGTAACAGTATCATTTAAACTAACAATAACACTTCTAGCATTTACAGTAATAAGTGATTCATTATTAGTCATATTATTATAAACCCCACTAGGATCATAATAACTAACATTCATCACATAAACACCACTAGAATCGTTACCATTATAAATTACATTAGCTTGTCCACCAGTTACATTAGCAGTATAATTAACACCATTAATATTAATAATTACAATACCACTAGTTACATTAATCCAATTAATACCATTGAAATAAGTGACACTCACATTAATAGTAATCTTTTCACCATAAGTAACTGTTACATTACTTACACCAATAGTAACATTATTTTTCTGATTAACTACAATCAAACTACTAGTATCATTAGTAACATTAGCAAAATTACCATCACCATCAATGAAAGTAACATTCATTAAATAACTACCTGCAACAAGAGTACCATTATACAATACAATAGCTTGTCCACCAGCTACATCAGCAGTATAATTAACACCACCAATAGTAACATTAACAATACCAGTAGTCATATTAACCCAACTAGTACCATTAAAGTAAGTAACATTCACAGTTATATTACCATTTTGACCATAAACAACAGTCAAATTATCAACAGATACAGCCACATTACTATTCCCAATTACTTCCAAATAACTTGTATTATTAGTATTATTTACAAAAGTACCTGTTTCATTAAGATAGATTACATTCATTTGATATTTATTAACATTAAACATTCCATTATAAATTACATTAGCTTGTCCACCAGTTACATTAGCAGTATAATTAATACTATTAATAGTAATATTAACCTTACCAGTAGTCATATTAACCCAATCAGTACCATTAAAGTAAGTAACATTCACTTTAATTGTTGTATTTTGACCATAAACAACTGTTGAATTATCAACTTCAACATTTAACACAATTGCATTATTAACAACTATCAAGTTACTTGTATCATTAAATGCATTTATAAAGTTAGGATCAATAAAAGTTGCATTCATTAAATAACTACCTGCAACAAGAGTACCATTATAAACAATACTAGCCGTACCATTACTTACATCAGCAGTATAATTAACACCACCAATAGTAACATTAACAATACCAGTAGCCATATTAACCCAACTAGTACCATTAAAGTAAGTAACATTCACAATTATATTACCATTTTGACCATAAACAACAGTAGTATTATCGACTAATACATTTATTTCTGTGTTTGTAGTTATTGTTAGGTTTTCTGTGTCATTTGTTGTGTTTAGGAAGTTTATGTCTGTTGCTATGTATGTTGCATTCATTAAGTATTTTCCCATATTATCAGTTCCATTGTATAATATGTTTGCTGTTCCATCTGTTGCTACTGTTCCTGTGTATATTACACCGTTTATTTTTATTTGTACTGTTCCGTTTGTTAGTGCTACCCATGTTCCATCTTTCCAGTATTCTACTGTTGTATTTATTATTCCTGTATTTTTGTACATTAAGTTTGTATTATTTATATTTAATCTTGTTTGTGCTTCTGTTATTGTTAAATTATGTGTATTTTCTGTTATATTATCATATGTTCCAGTTGTATCACTATATAATACATTCATTGCATAGTTTCCTATTTTATCTGCCCCATCATATAATACGTTTGCTGTTCCATTTTCTACTTCTGCTGTATAATTTTTATTGTTTATTGTTATTGTTATATTCCCTAATGTTACATCTTTTCCTTCATTATCTTTTATGGTGACTGTTATGTTTATTTTATTGTCATATGTTGTTGTTTGATTTACTACATTTATGTATGTAATTGCTAATGCATATAAATATACTGTTTGACCATCTACTATTGCTGCTATTGCACTATTTAATAGTACACCACCATTATTATCATAAATTCCATTAGTGGTTGTTTTTAAATCCATTGTATTATGATTATTTGTAAATGTTCCACTAGTCATATTTATTTCTTGCATTGTTATTGTTTGAGGCACTGGGAAGTTACCATTTTCAGGTAAATTGTTTAACACACCATTTGTATCATTATACCTATTAAGAGTTATATTATAACTTGGTGAAGTACTTCCTACAATTATATTATTTCCACCTGTACTATTTACAATCTCCAATACCACAGTATTATCAGCAACCACATTATCACTTATAATATTACTTGATTTTAATACTTGAGAATTTGTATTTATTCCCCACCAGTTGTAATTTGCAGTTATATTACTTGTACTATCAGTTTCTATTGTTTTTCCTGTTGTTGCTGTATTATTATATATTATAGAATATGATATGTTCGTATTTGTAGAGTTTGTTATTAGTATTGCAGCCCCATTTGTTGCATTATTGTTTATAAATGAACTGTTAGATATTATTGTATTTTGAGTACCATTTATATTTATTGCCCCACCATATGTTGCTGTGTTATTATCTAATATTGTATTGTTTACTTTTATATTTGTGTTATTATTTATGAGGAGTGCTCCTCCATTTGTTGCATTGTTATTTGTTATTGTGTTATTGTTTAGTGTCGTATTTCCATCAGCACTTAATAATGCTCCCCCATTTGTTGCATTATTGTATGTTAATGTTGATTGTATTATTGTTATGTTTCCTGTTGAGAAAATTGCTCCACCTTCTCTGTTTGCTTGGTTTTTTGTTATTGTTGTGTTTATTATTGTTGCTGTGTTATCTGAGACAAATGGATCATATACATTTCGTATACTTACATATATTGCTCCACCATCTAATGTTGCATTGTTTCCTTCTAAGTAACTATCTGTTAAATTCAATGTTGTTTTTGTGTTTATTGCTCCACCATATACTGCTGTGTTATTGTAGAATTTTGAGTTAAGACAATCTATTCCACCACCTTGTCCTCCACCAAATACTGCTCCACCTTGTCCTCCAGGATTAGTTTGGTTTCCTTCTACTTCTATTGCAATATTATTTATAAATGTATTATTATTTAAGTGAAGTACCCCATCACCAGTACATGGATGTTTAGAATCTGCTCTGTGAAGGTTAAATATTGCCCCTCCAAAACCATCTAATGCGTTTCCATCAGGTCCTGTTAAATTTCCTGCTTGGTTAGATATAAATGTTGAATTAGATATTTTTATGTTTGTTCCATTGAATATTCCTATTGCTCCACCACATTGTGCTTGGTTGTTTATGAATCTGTCTTGTGTTATTGATACTAGTCTTGTTGTGTTGTGTTCTCCTGATATTGCTATTGCTCCACCTTGACCTCCTTTTAGAGTTTGTTTTAATCCTGTTGCACTGTTGTTTTCATATGTGTTATTTTTTGATATGAGTGTTCCATTATTTATTATTGCCCCACCAAATGCTTCTGAATATTGTGCATAAATACTGTTACTTTTGAAAGTGTTATTAGTTAATCTTACTTCACTTATATTGTTTGCTATTGCCCCACCACCAAATACTGCTGTATTTTCTTCAAACCATGTATTATTTACTTCTAATATTCCTAGATAGTTTCCTATTGCTCCACCTAATCCCATAGGAGTAATTACTTTATTTTTTGTGAAGTTACTATTTAATACTGTTACTACTGTATTTAAATTTGGATTTCCTTCTGTTGCTAATGCACCACCATTTACTGCAGTATTGTTATAAAAAGTTGTATTATAAACTGTTACATCTGATCCATAAACATATACTCCTCCACCAAATCTATCAAATATTTCAGAATTATTTATTATCTGA
Organism: Methanobacteriaceae archaeon; assembly: GCA_030539615.1. GTDB lineage: Archaea > Methanobacteriota > Methanobacteria > Methanobacteriales > Methanobacteriaceae > Methanosphaera. The sequence continues at coordinate 29,542 of JAUNXU010000011.1, forward strand.
TTTGAGTTAAATATTGAGTGGTTTATGTATACTGCTGTTGCATTTACAATAGATACTGCTCCTCCATGATGACTTGCTGTGTTATTAGAAAATTCATCATATAATATATTTGTTATTCCATTTCCATCTATATCATATATTGCCCCACCTTGACTTTCTTTGTTTGTTGAGTTTGCTGTGTTATTATAATATTTGTTTCTTGTTGAATTTAGATTTCCTTGTGTTGCTACAGCTCCACCATGTGTTGCTGTATTATTGAAGAAAATATTATCTGTTATTGTTGCTGATCCGGAATTATCAAGTGTTCCATCAGATCCTAAATTTCCTATTGCTCCAGCATAATTTGTTGCACTATTACTTATAAATTCTGAATTTGTTATTGTTAAACTACCATGTGTATATATTGCTCCTGCATCCATTTTTGCAGTATTACTTGTGAAATTAGAGTAAGATACTATAGTATTACTTAATAATGTGAATTTATAGTAACTGTATTCTGAACTTGAAAAGATTGCTCCTCCTGTTACATTTGCTGTGTTATTTGTAAATCTTGAATTTGTAAAGTTTATATTTGCTACTACTGTTACTGCTCCACCATAATCAGCCGTATTATTATTAAATGTTAAATTATTTCCTTTAATTAATCCAGCATTACCACCACTAAATACAGCACCACCTTGCCCAGCAACCCTATTATCAAGATTACTACTATTTATTGCTTGATTAAATTCAAATAAACTATTTTCAATAGTAATTATTCCTATAGTATCAGGTGTAATGTTTTGATAGAAGTTAAATACTGCTCCACCATACCCATCCCATAACATAGAACCTGCAACATTATATTTAAACACTGAATTATTAATATAAACATTTGTTGCATTATTAATTCCAACAGCTCCACCAACTTCAGCCTGATTATTAACAAATGTACCATTAGTTATATTCACATAACGATCTGTACGATGTTCTCCTAGAACATATATTGCCCCACCATATGCTTGCCAAGTTATTCCAGTATTATTTTCAAATACATCATTTAAAGATATTAAAAATCCTGCTGTTGCTATTGCTCCACCATTACATAGATCTGAATTAGTAGTATTTGTTACACTATTATTATAATAATTATTACCAATTGAATTTAGATTTCCTTGTGTAGCAATTGCTCCACCTTCAACTGATGCAGTATTATTAATAAATGTACTTGTTTTTATTGTTGTACTACCATTTTTATTTCCTATTGCCCCTGCAGTAGATGTTGCATAATTACTATCAAA
>JAUNXU010000012.1:0-24526 GCA_030539615.1 Methanobacteriaceae archaeon
AATGTTTCTTGATTAATATAAACTTTTCTTTGTTTATCCCCTTTTCCATGAATAACATTAATCTCAATTACTGATTCTTTACTTTCTAAATTTAAATCTTGTTTATTTAATGCTACAAGCTCAGATATCCTCAATCCAGTATGATATAAAGTTTGTATTATAGTTTTATCTCTAATATTCTTTTCTGGAACTGTTTCTAATAATTCATTTATCTCACTTTTTGTTAAATATTTAGGTTCTTTGTTTTTATTTGGATTTTTAGCTAATGGAGGCTTAGCTTTTATATTACAATAGTTTAAAAATTGAGTTATTGAAATTAAATGAGTATTTATTGAATTATATTTATTATGTTTTTCAGTGTAAAGATATCTTCTATATTTTTTAAGAATTTTATCAGTGTTTTTAGTAATATCTAACTTATTTTCATTTAAATAGTCAATAAAATGAGTATTACTACAATCATAATTTTTTATTGTAATAGATGATAAATTTTCAAATGTTAAATCATCAAGGTATTCCTCTAATTTTTCAGTTAAATCTAGATCTTCAGTTGTCATAAAATTTCCTTATTTTCTTTTCAGTTTTTCTAATTCTATTTTTGTATTTATTAGTATTTAATATTATTTCGTATTATACTATATAATACGAAATTTTTATAAGGTACAAACCAAGAAAAAAAATAATAAACATTAAAAAAATAATAAAATATAACATAAAAATAATAGGAGAAAAAAAACACATGCAAATAAATGAAATATATTTCAGTCCAACAGGCACAACAAAAAAAATAGTAAGAACAATTTCACGTAACATAAAAGAAGAACTAAACAGTTCAACAAAAAATATTGATTTAACAAATTTAGAGTCACGTAAAAAAGAATACAAATTTACAAAAGAAGATATTACTATAATAGGATTTCCTGTATATTATGGAAGAGTTCCAACAATATTAAATGAAGTAATAAATAATATTAAAGGAGAAAATACTAAAACAATAATAATTGGAGTTTATGGTAATAGAGACTATGATGATGCATTATTAGAAATAAAAAATAATCTAGAAAAAAATGGATTAAATATTATAGCAGCAGGAGCATTCATTGGAGAACATTCATTTTCAGATAAATTAGCAGCAAATCGTCCAGATATGAAAGATTTAGGTATTGCATCAGATTTTGCATCAAAAATTATAAAGAAATTAGAAACTGAAGAAGAAGAAAATAAATTAGAAATAACTGGTAATTATCCTTATAAAGAATTTAATGAAATTTCAGCATCACCTAAAACAACTGATGATTGTATAAAATGTTTAGCATGTGTACAAAATTGTCCAACTGAAATAATTAATTCTGAAGATCCTAAGAATTTTATTGATAAAAATGGATGTATATGTTGTTGTGCTTGTGTGAAAGTATGTCCAACAAATGCAAAATATTTTGATGATGAAAGAGTTGTAGGGGCTAAAACAAAATTAGAATCTATTTGTAAAGAAAGAAAAGAACCAAAAATTTTTATTTAAATAAAATAAACTTTTTAATTATTTTTTTTTGAATTTTGATAATTTTTAGGTGTTTAATATATTGGATTAATGATTAATTAAATAATTTATTTAAAAAAATGAGCATTAATAATTATATACTCAGTAGTATATAAACCTTTTTAAAAAAAGAATAAAAATAACTAAAAATAAATGAAAATTAGAATATTATAAAATAATTTATTAAAATAATAATTTATTCTCATTTTAATATACTCCCTTTAAATACTAATCAATATAGATATATTATTTAGAGGAAAAAACTTTTATAATTTTTTTTCTCTTAAAAAATAATTAATTAAAATAAAGTGGAGAATAAATATGGATAGTAAGAAAATATTACTATTAATTGTTAGTACCACATTAATCTTAATAAGTTTAACTTCATTATCAGCAACAACTGAGAATGACAATATACAATCAATGAAAAATATTGAAAATACGAATGATAATCTAATAATTACTGAAATAACGCCACTTGAAGGAGTTAATGGAGCTAATTTTACTGCAGTTAATAGTACAATTGATGCAGCTGGAAATGGAACAGAAATAATAAATAAAATTAGCCTTCAAGCGGATGATAAAAAAATTATATTTACTGATGAAACTGAAATTAATGAAAGAGTAATAAAATAATTTAATTAAAATATTTTAATGAAAAAAAAGGGTAGGAACTTATTTATCATGAATAGTTATTTAAAAAAGATGTTATCTTTTTTTATAACTAAAATTTAATATTGTCTTTTTTTATTATATTTTTTAAAAAATGATATTTATACTATTTTATGGTAATTTTTTATTATAAATTTATTAGTACATATATATATCAATTTAATGAAAAAAGCAATTTTTGGTAGGGTTTTATTCTACTACTATATCTTCTAATATTCTTCCCATAGATGTGTGTAATTCATTTGCATTTTCTACTGGTTTAAATACTCCGCAGTTGCATTCTTCTGCATCAATAATTTCTACTAATGTTGGGTATCTTTTTACTTTTTCTATTATTATTTGTTTTTGGCAGCTACTACATATTGTTTGGTAAACAGACCATGTTAATGTTGTGTTCTTTTTATATGTTCGTTGGTTACATTTTGAGCAGAATGCAAAGTTTATTATTGTTATTTTGTATAGTAAGTCTATTAGATCATCTGCTTCATCTTCGGTTAATGGTGCTTCTTTTGCTAGTTGGAATATTTTCTTTTCTTCGGGTCCTTTTGTATATTCTTGTTCATATTGTTTTTTTTCTTCTGGTGTTTTATTTTCTAATTCTTGTGTAATTAGTTTTATGCTTGTTACTAGTTGTTCTATTTTTTCTGGGTTTTGGGTTGTTTCTATTATTTTTTGTATTGCTGGTGTTATTGGTATGTCTCTTTTTTCTGCTAATTCTTGTAATGCTTTTATTTTTTTATTCATTATTTTTTTATTCTCCTATTTTTTTTATATTTATTTTATTGTTTTATTTTCAAATATATAAATATTTTTTTGTTTTGGTTGATTATTTTTATTTTTTCATAGTTTTTAAAAGGAGTAGGTTTATCTTCTTTTTTTTGGTAGGGTGTATTACTTTTTGATTTAATGGTTATATTCTGTTATTTTTTGCAATGTTTTCTTGTTTAGTTGTTTTCTTGTTTATACATAAATTATAAATACTATTAAAACTTAATAATAAATTGGATAAGTTTGTTGTTAAATACAAACTGTTGTTATTATTATATTATTAAAATTATAGATTTAAATATTATAAAAGTAAAATATTTTAATATGAATATTAAAAATTTTTAAGTTAATAGTTAAAAAAAATATTATATGTTTAATGTGTACAATTATATTGTTATTAAAACTTTTTATATTTTTTTTTTAAGAATTTTCTATATTTAATAATCGGAAATATACTTCCTACTAATGGGATATTGATTTAAAAATTATTAAAAAATTTTATTTTACCTAAAAAGAATAAAATTAATTATTAAACTTAAAAAAAAGATCATAAAAATTATATATTTTAAATTAAAATATTATTCCATAAAAGTCTAAATAAAAAATTAATATTATTAAAATTATTTTAGGACAAAAAAAATAAAAATTAAAAAAATAAACGGGGTGAAATAATGTTTTTAGAATCTTATTTACCATTAATTTGGTTAATTATATTTGGTAATATAGAAAATTTAATTCTATCATCACAGGGTGTAGTAAAAGGAGCAGATCCCATTAAATTAGGATTTATAAGTATATTATGTGTAATAGCATGGTTAATAATTGGTACTGCAGCAACAAGTGTAGCAATGCAATATGCAAATGTAATTGATTTTATTGGAGGACTTGCAATAGCAATTTTAGGAGTTCAATCAATGCACTCAGCTAGAACTTACAAAAACGACGATCAAAAATAAAGGAGGAATAAAATGGCTTTAGAAGAATACAAAGAATATTTTGGATTATTAGTCTTTGGTAACATTGAAAACTTAGTTTTAGCATCACAAGGAGTAACAAGTGGTTTAAATCCAATAATTGTCGCTATATTAAGTTTAATTGCTGTAGTTTGCTGGTTAGCTATAGGAACTTTTGGAACTAAAGTAGCAATTAAATATTCAAGAGTTATATCATTCATGGGTGGACTTATAATTTTCATATTAGGTATCCAATCTATGTTAGGTGCCCTAGGATTAATATAAAAACTTACTTTTAATTTAATTAAATAACAATATTAAAACATTAATGTTGTTATCATAAATTTTTATTTTTTAAAAAAAATTATACAACTTATCTTTTTCTTACAAATATCTAAACTAAAAATAATCTAAAAAAAAAGAAATAAAATTAAATACTAAAAAATTCTTTAGTATTTTTAGTAACTTGATTACTTAATTTTTCTGAAGAAACATTCATTTCTAACGCTATACGATCTAAAATATGTGGTAAAAACTTAGGTTCATTCCTATTTTTTCTAGGTTTAACTTTTAAATCACGAGGAGTTAAAAATGGACCATCAGTTTCAATCATTAACTTTTTAGGAGGAATTACTTTAATAGCTTCATATAATTGATCATTTCGACGTTCATCACAAATCCAACCAGTAACTCCAATAAAACACCCTAAACTTAAATAAGCTTCAACTTCATCTTTAGTACCTGTAAAACAATGCACAACAGACCTTTTAGCAACATTAGGATATTTTTTAAGAATCATAGAAAAATCTTTATATGATTCACGATCATGAAGAAAAACAGGCATATCTAACTCTTCAGCAAGCATTAATTGTTTTTCAAACCATTCACATTGAATATCTTGTGGTGAAAAGTTTCTATTATAATCAAGACCACATTCACCAATAGCAACAACATTATCATGCTTTGCTAAATTACGAAGTATAGATATCGTATTATCATTACATGTTTTTGCATCATGAGGATGCACTCCACATGTAGAATATAATACTCCAGGATAATTCTTTGTATATTCACATGCTAATTTACTAGATTTAATACTAGATCCAGTAATTATTGATTGAATAACTCCAACATCTTTAGCATTTTTAATTACTTCTTGTCTATCACGATCATATGATTTGTGCATTAAATTTAATCCAATATCTATAAGTTCCATATTTTTTCTTTTTCCTATAAAATTTTATTTTGTTATCCACCTATTTGGTTTATATATTACATTATTTAATAATACATTCCAATTAGGACTATTACTATTCCACCAATTATCTTCAATATATGGTAATTTATTAGTTGATATAGCATTACCAATTGATGCAACATTATTTATTATATTGGAGTTAGTAATATTTAATATATTAATATTGTATATTGCTCCACCTTCATTAGTAGCTTTATTATAACTGAAATTTGAATTTACAACTGTTAAATTATATCTATTTTCTATTGCTCCACCTTCATTAGTTGCATTATTATTAATGAAATTTGATTCTGAAATTGTTAATGTATCCCAATTGGTTATTGCTCCACCTCTGTAACTTGCTGTATTATTAATAAATACACATTTTGCAATGTTCATTATTTCATTATTTTCTATTGAACCTGCTCTACTTTGAGCTTTATTATTACTAAATGTTGATGTTCGAACTTCCATAAAACCATCATTTTCTATACAAGCTCCATCTATATCTGCTTGATTATTTAAGAATTTACTATATGTTATGGTAATATTTCCATCATCATTTGATATTGCTCCTCCACGGTTAAGAGCATAATTATTTTTAAATATAGAGTTAGTAATAATTATAATTCCTTCATCATTGTATATTGCTCCACCATCACCTTCAAATTCGAAATTAAATACTGCTTTATTATTTATAAAATTTGAGTCACTTATTTTTAATGTTCCTTCATTATATATTGCTCCACCTTCATTAGTTACAATATTATTTTTAAAATTACTATTAACAATATTAATTGCTCCTATATTATATATTGCTCCTCCTTCTTCTGCTTTATTATTTTCCATAGTTACTCTGTTTAATGTTAATGATCCTGTATTTTTTATTGGGGATATCTCTTCTAGGATTGATGTGAAATTTCTTATTGTTAAGTTTTTTATAGTAACTGTTTTTAGAATAATATTAAATAAATATGAATTTTCCATAGATTTTTCTATAATAGTATTTTCTTGATTTGTTCCATATATGTTTACAGATTTATCTAATGTAATATTACTTTCTTTATATATTCCTTCTTTTAAGTATATTGTTCCATTTGTTTTGGTTAATGCATATTTTATTGTTTGATAAGGTGTATTTTCTTCTCCATTATTGTTATTACTTCCTTTTAATGGATCTACATATGAAGATACTTTATTTGTTATGATTAATGTATTATTTGCTGTTGAGGATTTATATTTACTTGTTCCTAAATAAGTAACTGTTATTGTAACTGTTTTTTCTAACCATGATGTAGGGATAGTATATTTAATTGTGCTTGTTTTATTAACTATTGGTTGTGAACCTATATTTAAAGAATTTATTTTAAAACTTAAACTTCCTAGTACTGGATTATTGTTTTCATCTCTTATTGTTGCAATAAATGTAGTATTTACTTTTACATCAGATGTTATTTGTTGTACTAATATTATTGTTCCTAATTTATTTAATTTTAATATTGCATTTGTAATATTAGCACTATTTCTTGAATCACTACCAAATACTGATGTTAAATTATATTCTTTAACAGAATATGTGGATGGTATTGTATAATTTAATATTGCTTTACCATTATTATTTGTAATTGCATTTCCTATTGTTTTTCCATTTATTTTAAATCCTATTGTTTTATTTACTATGGGTTGATTTAAAGTATTTATTACTTGTGTTTCTAATGTTATTGTACTTCCTGGTTTACTTGTTATATTTTTCATAGTCATAATTGTTGGTAATTTAGTTAATGTTAATGTTGTATCTGTTTTTGTTGAATTATATTCTTTATTTCCACTATAACTTAATGATAGATTATAATTTTTTGCTGACCATGTTGAAGGAATGGTATATGAGTATGATGCTGTTCCATTTGTTATTTTGATTGTTTGTTTTGTTATTGTTTTTTTGTTTATTTTAAAAGCTACGTTTCCAGTAGCATTTTTATTAAAATCAGCTTTAATGTTTATTTTATTTCCTATTGTAGTATTCACTGGTTTAAATGAGATTTGTGGTTTTATCTTATTTTTTATGTCTTCTTTCTTATTTTCAGTTATTATATTATCTTCTTGGATGGTATTTTCTTTTTGTATTGTGTTGTTATGAACTATTGGGTATTCTATTGTATTACTTTCTATTTCTGTTGTTGTGTTACTATTGTCTGTTGCATTTATTGTTGTTATACCACTGATAATTATAAAAAATAATATGAATATCATGCTTTTTTTAATATTCATTTTTTTTAGTTCCTCCTTAATTTTATTTAAATGATTTTTTTTATATTAAGAATTTGTAATATGAATTATACTTTATTCTTATTTTTATTTAGATTTTTTTAAGATAATTATTTAATTTATTCAAACTTACTTGTTATATATTAATATCTTTTTTAATTTTATACTATACCTCCTAGGGTATAAATTAGATAATAGATACCTATAGGGGTATAAAATAACTAAATAGATACCGTAAGGGATATAAATTTGTCAATATCTTTTTATACTTCATTAATACATAATAATAATTAAGAAACAAATCCTAAATTTAAAAAAAATAAAAAGAGGTTAAAAAAAGATGCACATACCAGATGGATTTATACCAATAACACAGTGCATAATATATGCTATAATAACAATAATTCTACTAGGAGTAATGTACTATAAAACTGGTAAAAAAAATATATCAGAAAGATCAATACCATTAATAGCAATGTTTATAGTAGCAGTAATAATAATACAATACATAAATATTCCATTACCATTTGTAGCATGTACTCACATATCATTAATAGCATTTTTAGCATTATATGATCCATGGATAGCAACAGTAGTATTAGCATTTGCAGTATTTATACAAGGAATATTTCTTGGAGAAGGTGGAATTACAACAATGGGAGCTGACATGTTAAATACAGCTATCATAGGACCAACAGTAGCATATGTAGTATACAACATATCTAAAAACAAATTAAATAATAAAATAAGTATATTTCTAGCAGCATTTTTATCAGTAACAATAGTGGGAATAGCTGCTGCAATAGAATTATATATCGCAGGAATTTATCCTTTAGAACTAGGATTAACATTAATTGCAGGTACCGAAGCAATAGTAGGTATTGTAGAAGGAATAATTACAGTATTTTTAATGCTAGCTTTAAATAAAATAAAACCAGAATTAGTTCCTGTATTAAACTCCTAAAAAAAATATAAGCAAAGGATTTAAATATCTAATTTAGATATTCTATCCATAGCTTTTTTTGTATTTTTCAAAGTATTAAAAGCAGTTAATCTAAGATAACCTTCTCCACTTGGACCAAATCCAACACCAGGAGTTCCAACAACATGAGCCTTATCAAGTAAAATATCAAAAAATGACCAAGAATCCATATCTTTAGGAGTTTTAACCCAAATATAAGGTGAATTAACACCACCATAAACAGTTAAACCTATTTTTTCAAGATTTTCTCTTATAATACTAGCATTTTTCATATAATACTCAATATTTTCTAAAATCTCTTTTTTACCCTCAAGAGTATAAATTGCTTGAGCTGCTCTTTGAACAGGATAAGAAACACCATTAAACTTAGTAGATTGTCTACGATTCCATAAAGGATTTAAATAAACATCATTACCATCTTCATCTTCAACTTTTAACTCTTTAGGTACAACAGTATAAGCACAACGAGTACCTGTAAAACCAGCAACTTTTGAAAAACTTTTAAATTCAACAGCAACTTCCTTAGCACCATCAATTTCATAAATACTATGAGGAATATTATTTTCAGTTATAAAAGCTTCATAAGCAACATCATACAAAATAATAGCTTTATTTTCACGAGCATAATCAACCCAAACTTTTAACTGATCTTTAGTTAAAGTAGTACCAGTTGGATTATTAGGATAACATAAATAAATAATATCAACAGGAACATCAGGAAGTGATGGAATAAAACCATTTTCTTTAGTAGTTGGAATATAAACAATATTTTCATATTCACCATTATCACTTAACTTACCACTACGACCTGCAATAACATTACTATCAATATAAACAGGATATACAGGATCTGTTACAGCAATTACATTATCCTTAGAAAATAATTCCTGAAAATTACCAGTATCACATTTAGCACCATCACTAACAAAAACCTCACTAGTATCTAAAGAAATACCTAAAGGATTATAATCATTTTCAATAATAGTATCAATTAAAAAAGCATAACCCTGTTCAGGACCATATCCTCTAAATGATTCATAATCAGCCATCTCATCAACAGCAGCTTTAAAAGCTTTAATAACAGATTTAGGTAAAGGTCTTGTTACATCACCAATACCCATTTTAATAATTTCAGCACTAGGATTTTCTTTTTGATATTCATCAACTTTTTTTGCAATATCTACAAATAAATAATTATTTTCAATTAATTTAAAATATTCATTAACTTTAGCAACCATACTTATTTTACCTCCAAAAAATTTTTAATTATGAGTATAATAAAATACTATTTTATCATCAGTTACACTATCAACACGAGCAAAACCAAATCTTTCTAATTGAACAATATCATCAACTTTAAGATTCTTACTATCAGTTTCAATAAAACCTTCAACAACAGAAGCATCAGCTAATACAACTTCAGATTTAACATTATCATTTTTAGAAACCCATTGAACTATTAATGCATGTTTTGCTTGAGCTTCTTCAATAGTTTTACTATGATATACAGGTTTTTCATCTTTAAATTTAATATTTATACAATCCATTAATCTAACTAATCGTTTATTATTAATAGCAGATTCATAATCTTTTTTAGGAATATAAACATTATTTTCAAACTTCAATTTTCTATAACCTTTACTAGGATCTTCAAAATGTCTTTCTCTTTTAATAATATTTACAACATCCCTAGGAACATCTGTAATATCTAATTCAACTGGTTCTGGTATAAAGAAATATCTATTAGTTTTTTCTTCAATAATATTACGATTTAAACCATAAATTTTCTTCCAACTTACTGTAGCATCAGCTTGTTTTACACCAATTTCAGTAATTAATTCATATAAAACTTCTTTTTGAATACCTCTTCTAGCAATAGCCCTTATAGTACCAAGTCTAGGATCATCCCAACCAGAATATATTCCTTCAGTAATACCTTCTCTTGCTTTAGAAGTACTAAGAAGAACATTATCCATTTTTAAACGACCATAATGAATATATTCAGGAATATCCCATTGGAAATGTTTAAATAAATATTCTTGTTTTTCACTATTTGTAATATGATCTTTTCCCCTTAAAATATGAGTAATACCCATTAAATGATCATCAATAGTTACAGAAAAATTCATCATAGGATAAATTTTATATTCATCTTTAGTTAAAGGATGATTTTCATTTACAATACGCATTGCAACAAAATCTCTAATAGCAGGATTTTTATGATTAATATCAGTTTTAATTCTTAAAACAGCATCTCCTTCATTCATACTAGGAAATTCTTCCCACAATTTAATATTTTCTTCTATTGAATGATTTCTACAAGGACAAGGTTTACATTCATCTTTAAGCTTTTTAAAATCACCACCATCACAAGTACACATGTAAGCTGCTCCAATTTCAATAGCTTTTCTAGCATACTCATAATAAATTTCCATTCTACTACTTTGAGTATAAGTTTCATCAGGAATAATACCTAACCATTTAAGATCTTCAGGAATAAATTCATAAGAATCAGGATCAACTCTTCTAGGATCAGTATCTTCAATTCTTAAAACAAGTTTACCATCATACTTTTCTTTATAAGCTTGATTTAAAATAGCAGCTCGTGCATGACCAATATGTAATGGTCCTGAAGGATTAGGGGCAAAACGTAATTTAATATCTTTACCATCAGTATTTAATAATGGTTTTAATCCTTTAGGTTTTTCTTCTACATGTTTATGTTCTTCTAAACCACCAAGTTTATTTAATTCTGATTTTTGAGTTTCAGGATCCATATTATTAACTTCAGCAGTTATTTTACCTGCAAGTTTAGATACTAATTTAGGATCTTTTCTCATGTCAGGATTTTTACTCATAACCATTCCAATAATAGAACCAGCTTGACATTTATTGTTATGTTCTACAGCATTGGTTAAAGCATATTTTAAAATAGTTTCTTCTATATTATCCATTTATTATTTAATTCCTCCATTATATTAGCTTATAATTTTATACTCTTGAAAAATAAAATTCTAAAATCTATATTCTATATATAATATTTGTTTAAACTTCTATAAAATTATTATTAAAATATATTTATATAGAAAATATAATAAAAATAAATGAATATAGATCATATTAAAATTACTTTTTTTAATAATTTTTCTTTTCTAAATCTTTTATTTTAAATATTAATAGATATAAATATAAAAAATATAACTTAAAATTTCTTAATTAATCTAAAGGAGAAAAAAAGAATGTTAAAAAAGAATTTAATAATTGTTTTAGGACTTTTATTAATAATAACTATTGGATTAACAACTGTTACAGCAAATAACACAATAGATAATTCTTCAAATACATTAGAACTTTCAAAAAGTAATACACAAAACACTTTAGAAAAAACCACAAGTAATACAACAGATTCAAATAAAGAAAGTAATCTAAATCAAAATAATAAACAAGACCCTATAAAAAAAGTAACTAATAAAAAAATAGATAACACACAAAATACAAATAATAACGAAATTGGAAAAGGAAATTTTACTGAACTTGAAACTTTAATAAATTCTAGTAATGGAACACTTAACTTAGATAAAGACTATATTAGGGGAAATAACGAAACTGGATATACAAGTGGTATTGATATTTTAAATACAATTACAATAAACGGTAATGGACATACTATTAATGGTACATCACTTAATAAAACAACAGGAAGAATATTCTATGTAGAAAATGGTGTTAATTTAATTCTTAATAATATAACACTTACAGGAAGTGAAGTTACAAAATATAATGGTGCAATATATAATAAAGGAATTTTAACAATAACAAATTCCACATTAATAAATAACACAGCAAAAAATGGTGGAGCAATATACAATGGTGGAAAAACAACTATAATAGATACAATACTAACAGATAATACAGCAAATTATGGTGGAGCAATAAATAATGAAGGAATGTTAAACATAATAAATTCTACACTATACAATAATCTAGCAACAAATGATGGTGGAGCAATAGAAAATAGTTATGGAATAATAACAATAACCAATACAACATTTAATAATAACACAGCAATACGAAATGGTGGTGTAATAGATAATTATGCTGGTAAAATAACTATTAATTCTTCCATATTTACAGATAATCTTTCAAATAATGGAACAATTATGTTTACTGATGGTGATGGTATCATTTCTTTAAATAATAATTGGTGGGGGAGAAATGATATTAATAATACTATGTGGAATGAATTTTTAGAAGGAGTTAATACTCCAGATAATCATGTTATAATGACTTTTACAAATACTACAAAATATAATGATATAATAAATTTAAGAGTAACTTTAAATACACTAAATGACACTACCAAAATAGAAGGTTTACCTTTAAGACAAATAATATTTAATAGTACAACAGAAGGAGTATTTACAAATAATGGAACATATTTCACAGAATCAATTAATAGTACATATACCGGAAATAGAGGTACATTACAAGCAAGAATAGATGATCAAATATTAACTGTATCATTACAAAAAATTACTAACATAACACTAAATAATTACACTGCAAAAGCAGGAGAAATTATAAAATTAAATACAACCGTAAATGTTGTAAATAGTACAGAAAATATTAATGGAACTGTTATTTTTAAAATAAATGGTAAAACAATAGGTAATAGTTATTTAATTAATAAAACAGCAACATTAAATTATAATATACCATCTACATTTAGTGCAAAAAATTATACACTAACAGCAACATACAATGAAAACTTAGAATTTACAAAATCAACAACCAACAGCACATTAACTATTACCAAAACAAAAACAAACATTATACTAGATAATGTAACTACAATAAAAGGAAATACCACACAATTTACAGCAACAATAAAAGATGAATATGGAAACTTAATTAAAGACGGAATAGTTATATTTAAAATAAATGGAAAAACACTACCAAATAAAATATCAATATTAAATGGAACTGCAATATACCAATATACAATACCAAACGATTTCAGCACTAAAAATTATACAATAACAGCAATATATGCTGGAAATAATAAATATGAACAATCAAGAACAAACGCAACATTAATAATTATAAAATTAAATGCAACAGTACAACTATCAAATATAACAGCATATGCAGGACAAAATATTATTCTAACAGCAAATATAACAGATCTTAATAAAAAAATAATAAATACAGGAGAAGTATTATTTAAAATAAATGGAAATACACTTAAATATACAAATGGAACTAGTATTAAAGTACAAGTAATAAATGGTGTTGCAACATTAAATTATAATATACCATCTAATTTTAATGCAAAAGAATACAATATAACAGCAGTATATTCAAATAAAGGTTATAATAGACAAGAAAATACAAGCATACTTCAAATAAAAAAATCACCAGCAACAATTAATATAACCCCTATAACTGTAATGCATTATAATGCCTTTAATATAAAAGCCCAAATTATAAATACATTAACACAAAATCCTGTAACAACAGGAAAAGTAGGAATAAAAATCAATGGAAAAACAATAGTAAACAATTTAACATTAGATTCAAATGGACAAATAAATTATCCAATAATAAATAATATATACAAAGTAGGAGTACATAATATTACAATCATGTTTAATGGTGGAATAAACTGTATTGAAACTAGAACAAATTCAACATTAACAGTAACACCACTAATAATCTATGATTAACTTTTTTTTATTTTATAACTTTGTAGAAATCCTACAATTTTATTAAAAAATATTAGAAAATAAGTATTAAAAAAAAATGGAAAGTTCAATATATAATTATAACAAAAAAAAAGAACTTTCCATTACATAATTTCTATGAAAAAAAGACTTATAAACTTTTACTAAAATAACATGTAAAATTGCACAAATAACATTAAACTCCCCTTATAAATGGAATAATCACATACACAATCAACAATAACACATACAAAAAAGGAACACACAACATCACAATCATGTACGGAGAAACAAAAACAACCAAGAAACAAGAACACAAACAACACTAATCATAATATAAGAGAATAAAAAAAATTATTCTCTTTAAATTTTAACTTTTATTTAATTCATTAAAATAAATTATATCATCACATACTGTTTCTAGTAGTAATTTGTCATGACTAACAGCTAGTATTCCTATGTCCTGTTTTTGGCAATGTTTAATAATTGCATTCCATATTTGAACTTGAGTTACACTATCTAGCATTGTTGTTATTTCATCAGCAATAATAAATTTAGTTTTAGGATTTATTGCACGTAAAATTGAAAATCTTTGTAATTCACCACCAGATAATTCTGAAGGAAATCTTTTAAACCATTCATTTTTAATACCAAAACTGTCTAGTATTTCTTTAGAAGGGATCCATGATTCATGTAGTATTCTTTCCATATTCCATCGAGGATTCATAATTTTTTCTGGATGTTGGTATATTAATTGTATTGGATTAAAACCAGTAGGTACTTTTTCATCGTTTATATTAATAGTACCTTTATATTTTTTTAGAAATCCTGTTAATATTTTACATAATGTGGTTTTTCCTGATCCACTATCTCCAAATAATCCTATTATTTGATTGCTTTTCATTTCAAAAGATATGTTTGATAAAATTTTTTGTTTATTATTGTATTGGAATTTAATATTTTCTATTTTTAATGTATCCATTTTTTTATTCACCTTTTATTAATGGATGATGACATCTAATTTGTGTGTCATTAATAGTTTTAAGTTCAGGTAATATTTTTATACATTTATCTGTTTTATGTGGACAATTTTCTTGGTAGGGACAACCTTTTGGAATGTTATGATATGATGGTTGTGTTCCTTTTGTTAATTTAAAGTGTGTTTCAGGTAATGCATTATATAATGCTTTTGTATATGGATGTAATAACTTTTCGCCATTATCTTTGAAATTTTTTGTATTTGTTATTTCTATTACAAATCCTAAGTATAGTATGGCTATTTTATCACTTGTTCTTATGGCTGTGTTAATATCATGTGTTATTAGTATCATTCCAACTTTTTTCTTTTTTAAATTTATTAAGTTATTTATTGTTTCTGTTACTGCTTGTTGATCAAGTCCAGGTGTTGGTTCATCTGCTATTATTACATCAGGATTATTTAGTAATGCAGTAGATATTAATACTTTTCGTGCCATTCCTCCTGATAATTGGAATGGATACATTTGATTTACATCTTTTGAAAGTCCATATTCTTTAAATATTTTTTGTTGTCTTAATATTTTTTCTTCTTTTTCTTCTTGAGTTTGTGTTGTTCCTATTGCTTGTTCTTGAACTATCATTAGGGGATTTAAATAGTTAACTGATTGTGGAATTAAACTTATTTTAGTTCCTTTTAGTTTTTTTCTTAATTGATTTGTTAATTCGTTTCCTTTATATTTTATTGATCCTGATACTAGTGCATTTGGAGGTAAAATTCCTAATATTGCATTAGCAAGTAAGCTTTTTCCAGAACCACTTGCACCTAATATGGCTATTATTTCTGATTCGTGGATATCTAATGATAAATCTGTAATTACTTGTAATTCTTTCTGATTTAAACCTTTAATATATTGGGTAAATGATATTGAAAGATTTCTTATTTTTAATAATTTTGTCATTATTTCACCTTTATGTTTGAGCACTTTGAGGATTTAATAGTTTATTTATGTTTTCACCTATAAGATCAAATATTAATACAACTAATAATAATGATAATCCTGGATAAAATGCTAACCACCAAAATCCAGATGTTAAATAATTCATTGATTCAGCTAATATTATTCCAATTGCTGGTTGATGTGGTGATAAACCAAATCCTAAGAAAGTTATACTTGCTTCATGCATTATAGCATGTGGAAACATTAAAATTACTCCAACAATTATTTGTGAAATTACTAATGGTAACATATGATTTTTTGCTATCCATAATTTTGATTTTCCAAATTCTTTAGATAATTTAACATATTTTGATGTTTTAATTTTCTTTATTTCAGCTCTTAATACTCTTGCTAATGGTGTCCAATGTGTTAAACCTACTCCCATTATTACTCCATAAAAACCTCCACCAAATGATATGGATACAAGGATTATTAATAGAATATGTGGTATTGATGAAAATAGATCAATTATACCTGCAACTAGTTCATCTGTGAATTTATTAAAACTTGAAAATAAACCTAACACTATTGCAATAAAAGTACTTATTAATGAAGCAAATGCACCTACACCTATACTTAAACCTAAACCTGAAATTGTACGTGTAAACATATCACGTCCCATCCAATCAGTACCAAATAAATGTTCTAAAGAAGGCATTTGATTAGCACTTGTGAAATTTGTTATTATTGAGTCTGGTTTTATTAAATAACTACTTAAAAATATTGAAATTAGTAATATTGATGATATAGATATAATAACAAGAGTTTTTGTTCTAAGATTTGCATGATATAATGTCCAAGGTTTATTTGTTTTTTTAGTAGTCTTCAATAGTTTCATTCTCCTTTATTCTTGGATCAACAAAATAATAAATAATATCTGCTATTAAATTTCCTGTAAATACGAATATTGCACTAAAAATTACTATTGCTAATAATAATGGTACATCACTTTGAAGTCCTGCCATAACGGCTGTTTGACCAATTCCTGGATAAGAAAATACTTGTTCTACAAGTACTGCTCCACCAAATAGTTCATTAAATGATAAAAATTGTAATGTTATTACAGGTAATAATATATTTCTTAATGCTTGTCTTTCAATTAAATCCCATCCAAATTCACCACGAGATTTAGCAAATAAAATATAATCTGAAGATAATACATCTACTAATTCATTACGGGTATACATAGCAATTGGTGCTACACCAACCATACTTAGTGTTAATACAGGAAGTATTAGTCTTGCAATCCATTCAAATATAGTCACATTATTTTCAAGAGTACCAATTGGAACTCCAAAACCTATAGGAAACCATCCTAAAGATACTGAAAATATTATTAAAACTACTAACCCTATCCAAAATGAAGGTGCTGATTGTAAAATGTAACAGTATACTTTAATGATTTTATCAATTAAGGATCCTTTATTTTTTCCAGCTATTATACCTAATCCAAAGCCTATTAATCCACTAAAACACCAAGAAATTAACATTAATATTAATGATGCAGAGAATTTTTGGAATATAACATCTATTACAGGTATTCTATAAATTAAGGATGTTCCAAAGTCTCCATGTAAAATACATGTAAACCAGTTAAATAATTTTACTGTAATTGGTTGATTTATTCCCCAGTATTGTTCTAACATTACTCGTTGAGCTTCAGATACAGCAACTTCACCTAAATATACTCGTACAGGATTAATAGGTGATAAATTTATTAATATAAAACTAAATATTGCAACTGATATTATAAGTAATATAAAACGAATAGCTTTGTGTTCAATAAATCGTATTGTTCTTTTTTTATTCAATAACTATTTCCTCCTTATTTTTAATTATTATTTTAAAATTTAAAAAAAAATAAATAATAATCAGAATATATATTTCCTGATTATGTTGTTGTATTAGTTCGTTTCCAATCACAAATATTTTGAAGGAAATCTTGACCCATATTTTTAGGAACATCCCCCATATCTATATCATCTTTTACAAAATAACAATGATCATAGGTAGCAACCCATAACCATGGAGCATCTCCTGCTGGTCCAAATCCTGAATTTGATGAAATAAGTGCTGCTTGTTTATAGTATTCATTTGATTGATTTTGATTTGTTGAATTTTTAGCTTTATCAAGTAATGAATCTACTTCTGTATTGTTATATGAATTCGGATTCATATAATCTTCATCTATGGCTTCTTTACTATGATATTGAAGGTAAACTGATTTATAAGGGTCAGAAGATGTTTGTTGCATTGTAGCTGCTGAACTAAACATATTCTTATATATTGTATCCCAATCTGTTCCTTGAAGTTCTATATTAATACCTAATTCTTTTGCTTGTTCTGAAACTACCGTTGCAAGTGATTGTCGTGCTTGATCTTCAGAAGAATAATATAATTTAAATGAAGCATTTTGTCCATTTTTTTCCCGTATTCCATCACCATTAGTATCAACCCATCCAGCTTCATCAAGGGTTTTTTTTGCTTCTTCAATATTATTATCTGATATTGTAGCATTAGAATTTCCATAATCTCTTGAATCAACTCCAGAATATTCTGGTGATCCAAATTTGTGATATACATTATCAACTATTTCTTGACGATTTAGTCCTATATTCAATGCTTTTCTTATTGCAATATCGGATGTTACATTATTACCAATAGGATTTCCATCAGCTGTTTTTAGACCAGTATCATTAATATATGGTAATGATATACCTTGAGCTCTACCAGCTGGTAAATTAACTAAATGATATCCTTTGATTGTTTGATTTAATCCTGTTATTGGTGATTGTACTACATCTGCTTGGCTTGATTTTGCAAGTTCAAGTACAGATGATTCATCTGGAAATAACATAGTAATTTGGGTAAAATATGGTTTTTTTCCATAGTAATTATCATTAAATTCAAATATTGCTTGTTGACCTTTATCCCATTGTTTTAATTTATATGGTCCTGAACCTATTGGATTTGAACCATAAGTTTCATTATTATAATCTTTTTCAGGTACTATTCCTACATAACGTAAATTATATATAAATGAAGATTGTGCTTCTTTTAATGTAAATTCAACAGTGTCTTCATCAATTGCTGTGGCATGATCTAAATTAGACATATCTAATTGTGAATTACTAGTTTTTGCTGTATTAAATGTAAAAGCTACATCGTTTGCTTTTAATGAGTCATTATTTGAAAATTTAACATCATTTCTTATATTAACACTCCATTTAAGACCATCAGAACTAATATTATATCCTGTTGCTAAATCATTAATCATATTACCATTAGCATCTGATGTTAATAATGTACTTTGTATTAATGGATTAAAATTTAAATGACCACAACCCCATCCTGTTAAAGAATTAAAACCTGATTTTGGTTCTTCCATATGTCCTGTGGAAGTAACAACAAGATGAGTTGGGTTTGTATCTTTTGAATTACCAAAATATGAAGCTGCTGCAACAATTATTATTAAAATAATGGCAACTGTAATTATGGTATGTTTTATATTTAATTTCATAGATTTTTAAACTCCATTTTTATTCATATTTTAAAAGTATTAATTAATTTTTTAATTATTACTTTTTTTCAATATTAAGGTAAAAAAGTAATACTTATTTTTTAAATATTAATACTTAATTTATTTATAAACCTAAAATAATATAAATTTTGTGTTTTTTATTACAAAATTAAAATAAATAAAATTATTAAATTAATAACTACATAAAAGAAAAGATATTTATATATTATATAAACAAATATTATTTTTCAATTAAATTAAGTAGATAAAATTTAGAATATAAATGTATTTAAATTATAAATAATAAACAATATTCATATAAAAAAATGGAACATGAAATAATCATGATTGATATAGAAGAAAAGTTATCTCAAGAATTTAAAATAAGTCAATGGCAAATAAATGCAGCAATAACATTAATACAAGAAGAAAATACAATACCTTTCATTGCAAGATACAGAAAAGAAGCTACTGGTGGTTTAGATGATGAAACATTAAGAGATCTAAATCAAAGATTAGATTATCTGCAAAAACTAGAAGATAGAAAAAGAACAGTACTAAATAATATTGAAAAACAAGAAAAACTCACACCTCATCTAGAAAAAAAGATAGAAGAAACTGAAAGTATTTTAGAAGTGGATGATATATACAGACCTTATAAACAACAAAAACAAACAAGAGCTTCAAAAGCAAGAAAAAAAGGATTGGAAAAATTAGCTTATATAATCTATGATCAAAAAAATAATAAACCTATAATAGAAATTGCAAAAAACTATTTAACAAAAGAAGTTCCAACAATAAAAGAAGCAATACAAGGAGCAGAAGATATAATAGCAGAAATGATTTCTGATAAAGCTCATTATAGGAAACATATACGAAATTTAACTATAAAAGAAGGTCAAATTAATTCTGAAGCAAGAGATATGAAAGAAACAACAGAATATAATATGTATTATGAGTATACAGAAAATATATCTGATATTGTTCAACATAGGGTTCTTGCAATAAATCGTGGTGAAAAAGAAAAGAAATTACGTGTTAAAATAATCACTCCAAAGGAAGATATATTATCATATTTAGAATATCATATTATAAAAGATCCTAAGAAAGTAAAAGATACGACACCTCTTTTAAAAGAAACTATTAAAGATGCATATAATAGATTAATAGCACCGGCTATAGAAAGAGAAATTAGAAATATATTAACTGATGTTGCAGAAGATAAATCTATAAAAGTCTTTAAGAAAAATTTGGAACAATTATTAATGCAACCACCAATAACTAATAAAGTTGTATTAGGATGGGATCCAGCTTATAGGACTGGATGTAAATTAGCTGTAATTGATAAATTAGGAAATTTATTAGAAACTGCTGTAGTTTATCCAACAAAACCTCAAAAAAGAATAGAAGAAACAAAACATATTGTACGGGATTTAATTAGAAAATATAATGTTGATATAATTGCATTAGGAAATGGTACAGCATCAAGAGAATCTGAACAAATTATAATTGATATAATAAAAAATACTAAAGTAAAATATGCAACTGTAAATGAATCAGGAGCTTCTATATATTCAGCTAGTGATTTAGCAAGAAAAGAATTTCCTAATCAGGATGTAACTGAAAGAGGAACTATTTCTATAGCAAGAAGATTACAAGATCCTTTATCAGAATTAGTAAAAATTGATCCTCAATCTATTGGTGTAGGTCAATATCAACATGATATGGATGATAAAAAACTTAAAGAGTCTCTAGATGGAGTTGTTGAAAAAGCAGTAAATAATGTAGGGGTTGATTTAAATACAGCTTCTGCTTCTTTATTAGAACATGTTGCTGGTATAACTAAGAAAATTGCAACTAATATTGTAGAATATAGAAAGGAAAATGGTGCTTTTGTTGATAGAAATCAATTATTGAAAGTACCTCAAATTGGTGCTAAAACATTTCAACAATGTGCCGGATTTATGCGAATATATAATCCTAAAAATATATTAGATAGTACATGTGTTCATCCTGAATCTTATGATACTGCATTAGCATTATTAACAACTTATGGTTATGATTTATATGATATAAGAGGATCTGGTATTGATATTAAAGTAGATGATACTGAAAAATTATCTAGTCAATTAGGAATAGGTGAAATGACTTTACAAGACATTATTATGGAACTTAGAAAACCTGGTCGTGACCCTAGAGAAGATTATCCAACACCAAAACTTAGAAATGATGTACTTGATATGGAAGATTTATATGAAGGTATGATTGTTGAAGGTGTTGTACGTAATGTTCTTGATTTTGGAGCATTTGTTGATATTGGTGTTCATCAAGATGGTTTAGTACATAAATCTGAATTGTCTGATAAAAAAGTTGTTGAACATCCACTTAATATAGTTAATATTGGTGATATTATAAAAGTTAAAGTTTTAAGTGTTGATTTTGAACGTGAACGAATTAATTTATCTATGAAATTATAATACTTATTAAATAAATATTTTTTTTAAACTAAAGTTTTAAATAATTTAAGATATAATATATGATATAATTAGTAATTATTTATCATGACAAATAATATAATACTAGAAAAAAAAGATTAATATTAGTGATAAATAAATTAAATATCTAAAACAATGGAGAACAAAAGAATGAAAGATCTTACAAAATTATTCAACCCAAAATCCGTGGCTGTAATAGGTGGATCCGCTCAAAAAGGAAAAGTTGGCTATATAGTAGTAGACAACATGAAAACATGTGGATTTGAAGGAAAAATATATCCTGTTAATACTAAATTAGAAGGTAC
The DNA here is from genome assembly GCA_030539615.1 of Methanobacteriaceae archaeon. Taxonomy (GTDB): domain Archaea; phylum Methanobacteriota; class Methanobacteria; order Methanobacteriales; family Methanobacteriaceae; genus Methanosphaera. The sequence continues at coordinate 22,434 of JAUNXU010000012.1, forward strand.
TGATAATGAAATACAAGGTTTACCAGCATATAAAACTGTAAAAGATATACCTGATGAAGTAGACTTAGCAATAGTATCTATCCCTTCAAAATTTGTAAATCCAACATTAATTGAATGTGGGGAAAAAGGTGTTAAAAATGTTGTAATCTTAACAGCAGGATTTAAAGAAATTGGTGGCGAAGGTGTGAAACTAGAAGAAGAAATGGTATCAATAGCACACAAATATGATATAAATATATTAGGTCCAAATAGTATAGGAAATATTGATGCACATACACCACTAAATTCCTCCTTTTGTCAAATGATGCCAAGTACAGGAAATATTGCATTTGTATCTCAAAGTGGAGCAATGATGGTAGCAATTATGGATTGGAGTGTAACTTCTGGAATTGGATTTAGTAAAGTAGTAAGTCTTGGAAACAAAGCTGACATGACTGAAATTGATGTAATAGAAAATCTAGCAGATGATGATGAAACAGCAGTAATATTATGTTATTTAGAAGGAATTTCTGAAGGGGACAGATTCCTTAAAGTAATGAAAGAAGTATCTAAGAAAAAACCAATCGTAATACTAAAATCTGGATCAAGTCAAGCAGGAGCACAAGCAGTATCATCACACACAGGATCATTAGCAGGAAATGACTTTGCATTTGATGCAGCATTTGAAAATTGTGGAGTAATCAGAGCTCACACAATGAAAGAACTATTTGACTTTGGACTAGCATTTTCCAAAGTACCATTACCAACCGGTAAAAATGTAGCAGTAATAACCAATGCTGGTGGTGGAGGAGTAGTAACAGCAGACAGTATTGAAGATTTAGGTTTAGAATTAGTACAATTTGATGAAGAAACAACTCAAAAACTTAAAAAAGCAATACCTGATGAAGGAAGTGCAAATAATCCAATAGATGTATTAGGAGATGCACCACCAGAAAGATATCAAAAAACATTAGAAATAGTATTAGAAAATGATGAAGTAGACAGTTTAATTATAATGTCTTGTCCTACAGCATCAAATCAACCAATACCAATAACTGAAGAAATATTAAAAGCACAAGAAAAATTCCACAAACCAATTCTAGTAGTAAATATGGGTGGACCTACATATGTTGAAGCAAATAAAATACTAAGAGCAAATCATATACCAACATTTGTATTTCCGGAAGCTGCAGTAAATGTAGTAAAAGCACTAGAAAGATATGCAACAATAAAAGAAGATACTAATAAGTCATGTCTTGATGAAATAACAGATGTAAATAAAGCTAATGCAGAAAAAATATTAACAGAAGCAAAAAATAAAGGAAGAGAAGCATTACTTGGAAGTGAAGCATATCAAATAGCTACAGAATATGGAATATCAGCTGCACCTATAGTATTAACAACAACTAAAGAAGAAGCAGGAATAGAAGCAGAAAAAATGGGATACCCTGTAGTATTAAAAATAGCATCTGATAAAATATTACACAAAACCGATATTGGTGGGGTACAAGTAAATATAGAATCTAAACAAGAAGCAGAAGATACATTTGAAAAAATAATGGCAAGTGCTAAAAAAGCACATCCTGACATAGTACCTGATGGAATAGAAGTACAAAAAATGATGCCACACGGTCATGAAGTTCTTATTGGAATGGTACGAGATGATCAATTTGGACCAATCATAGGATTTGGAATGGGTGGAATATATGTAAACCTAATAGAAGATGTATGTTTCAAATTAGGATCTGGAATAACTAATGAAACCATAGAAGATCAAATAAACAATACAAAAATATCTAAATTACTAAAAGGATACAGAGGAGATGCTCCTAGTGATATGGATATAGTAAAAAATACAATAAAAAGAATAACAAAACTCACATTAGATCTACCAGAAATTAATGAACTAGACATAAATCCTATTTTCGTATATGAAGAAGGTGCAAGTGCATTAGATATAAAAATGACACTTAAAAAATAAATAACCCTCTTAAAAAAACAGTACTAATTAATCTCCACCTTTTAATCTATTTTTTTTTATTTTATAGTTTTATAGAATATTATTTTTTTTAATAATTTGATAATTTTGTAATATTTTTAAATTGAATTGTATT
>JAUNXU010000012.1:24536-30563 GCA_030539615.1 Methanobacteriaceae archaeon
AAATTCGCAAAAGAAAATACGGAAATTCGCAAATATTTTAATTGAATTATAAAATTTTTACAAGCTAAAATATTAATACTTCTTAAATTAAACTATCTATCATATAGATTTTTAAAATCAATAAATAATAATTATTGAATATTAAAAATTTATTAATTAAAAAAAAGGAGGAAATAAAAAAGTATGAAGTTAAATAAAAATATACAATATTTTTTATTAACATTGATATTATTAACTGTTATTATTAGTATAAGTTCTGTAAGTGCTACTTCTGTATCAAATATAACAACAAATGATAATTCAATGTTTTCTAGTAATGATAATTCGTCTTTAATTACTACAGATAATACTATTAATAATAAAAATACTACAACAAAACAAGATACTAATCAAAATGTTAATACATCAAAAACTGATTATTCAAAGATAACTAATATAACAACAAATTCGAATAGTGTTCAAAGTAATTTAAAAACAGATGCTAATAATCAAAATAGTATATTAAATACAACAAATACTAGTAGTGGTAATTCACAAGAAATAAAAACAACACAAAAGACAGCATATACAAATAATATTATTTATGTTAGTCCTACTGGAAACGGTAATGGAGAAACAATTAATACTCCAACAAACATACAAAATGCAATAAAAAACATAGCTGTATCTGGAACATGGACTATTCTTTTATCAAATGGGACATATAGTTTTACATCTCAACTTGAAATTAAATGTAATAATTTAACAATTACAGGTTCTGCAACAAATGTACCTATCTTTAATGGTAATGGAAAAAGTCGTATGTTTTATATGGCTAATACAAATAATATTGTTAATAGAATTTTGTATTTAAATAATATAAAATTTATTAATGGACAGGGTTCAGATCTTGGTGGTGCAATATACATTAATTATGGTTCATTAGAAGTAACTAACTGTAAATTTATTAATAATTATGCAGGTAGTGCTGGTGGAGCTATAACATTTTATGCACATAATTCAACAAGTACAAGTTCTAATTACTTAAGAATAAAAGATTCAGAATTTACTAATAACACAGCTAAAAACTATGCTGGAGCTGTGAGAATGTATTGTATTGATGAAAATAAAATGAGTGGTTCAAATGCATATTTTATAAATTGTTTATTCCAGAATAATATTGCAAAAGGGATTAATAGTAATGGTCCTCGTGGTGGAGCATTAAACTTCCATAATATAAAAGGTATCATCACAGACTGTCAATTTATAAATAATGCTGCAGGTGAAGCTGGTGGAGCAATAAGGACCGATTCTACATTAACAATTACTAATACATTATTTGATGGTAATAAAATTTATGGAACTAATGGTGGATCTAAAGCAGATTATGCTGGTAGTGCCATATATAATAATAATGGTCTTGGAGTTGGAGCTGAAAAAGCTATAATAACTCTTATAGATTGTATATTCCAGAATCATGACTCAAATTTTAAAGGTACTATTTATAATAGTCCAAATGCATATATCACAATTTATAATGGTATATTTAGAAATAATACAGCAAAATCTGGTGGATTAATTTATAGTGAAGGTACAATGGATCTTCATGGCTGTAAAATATATAATAACACTGCTGAATATGGTGGTGCAATATATAATACTGGTGATATAAGTGTATTTGATAATCAAATAATAGATAACAAAGCAACTAATGGTGCTGTAATATATAATATAAATGCTTGTAATTTAACTGATAGTAAAATTTTAAATAATTATGTCACATTTAACAATGGGTCTGTTATATATAATACAGGTTCTATGAATATTGTAAATAATTACTTTGAAAATAACACTGATAATACACGTGATATGTTAATAGGTAGTACTAAATCAATTGGTGTAAGAGGTAATATATATGTTGGTAATTATTTAGAAGATTCAATGACTAAAGTAAATGATACTAGTTTATCAGTTAAAGATGTATCATTTAAATATTATGAAACATTACAATTAAAAAGTATATATAATGACACAATAAGAAATGGTGCAATTACTGTATATATCAATGGTCAAGCATATAAATCATTTAATGTAAAAGATGGATCAACCAATATAGAAATACCAGTAACTGAATTAGATAGTACAAATACTGTATTATACAGTTATGCATCAACTGATAAAAGTTATCAAGTTACATCTACAAGTTTCAAAATAACAGTATATAAAATAGAAACAAAATTAAACACAGTTATAAATAATGATACTGTTGATAGTAATAGTATAAGTGTAACTGTTAAAGGTATTGATAATGTATTAGTACCTGATGGTATGGTATCAATATATGAAGGTTTTAATCTTGTAGGTTCTGCTACTATAACAAATGGGGTAGCAACATTTAAATTAAATTTAGCAGCAGGTAAACATACACTTACTGTAAATTATACTAAAGGTACACGTTATGCTAATAGTCATGGTGATTTGACTATAACTATAATAAAAATACCTACATATTTAAATACCGTTGTAACAAGTAGTACTGTTGATAATTCTAGCATACAAGTTAAAGTTATAGATATATATGGTAGAAATATAACTAGTGGTACAATAATAGTATATGAAAATAATAATACTATTGGTACAGGTACTGTATCTAATGGAATAAGTAATATTAAATTAGATATAATTGCTGGTGAACATAATCTTGATATAAAATATTTTGAAACAAATGTTTATCTTAGTAGTAATGGAACAATTCCAATTACTGTATCTAAAATAGGAACAATAACTACTGCAACAATAGTTAAAGAAAGTATTGAAGAATCTAGCATATTAGTAAATGTAATTGATACTAATAATAAATTAGTACCAGATGGTACAGTAAATGTATATGAAGGAACTAATCTTGTAGGTCAAGGTACAATAGTATCAGGTAGTGTAACTATTAAATTAAATATCGGAATAGGTAGTCATAAACTTAATGTGAGATATTTAACAAATGATAAGTATCTTCAATCAAGTTATGATATAACAGTTACTCCTGGTAAAATATCAACAAACATTTTTACTACTATAACAAATGATAAAATTAAAAATAGTACTATAAAAGTCACAGTTAAGGATATTAATAATAATTTAATCCCTAATGGTACAGTAAATGTATATGAAGGAACTAATCTTGTAGGTCAAGGTACTGTAACATCTGGTGTAACAAATATAAAATTAAATCTTACAGCAGGCATTCATACTATAACAGTACGATATGAAGGAACAGATACTTATGGTGTAGCTACAGGTACAATGAATATGACTATATATAAAATATCTACTGGAACAACTGCTACAATAACAAGTAATATTCCATATAATTCAGGTATTAAAGTAATTATTATTGATCAGTATGGAAATAATGTACCTACTGGATTAATAAATGTAACAGAAAATGGAGTATTTATAGCATCAGGTACTGTAAATAATGGTGTAAGTAATATTGCTCTAAATTTATTAACAGGTAAACATACACTAAATATAAAATATATGGAAAATGATATTTATTTAGTTTCTAGTACAGGTTTAGATTTAACAGTTAATAAAATAGATACAAGTTTATCTACTACAATAACTAATGATTTTGTTAGTACATCATCAATAAAAGTCACAGTTAAAGATATTAATAATAAAACTATAACTAGTGGAGTAATAAATGTATTTGAAAATAATAACTATATAGGATCTGCTACTATAACAGGTACTGAATCAAATATTTTATTAAATCTTACAGCAGGAACTCATACTATAACAGTACGATATGAAGGAGATAATACTTATAACAAGGCAGAAGGTTCATTACCTATAACAGTATATAAAATAGGTACAAAACTAGCATCCAATATTATAAGTAATATTGTTGATAACTCAAGTATAAAAGTTACTGTAACAGATACTCAAAATAACCTAGTAACAGAGGGAATAGTAAATATATATAAAGGTACAACCATTATAGGTCAAGGTACTATAATTAATGGTGTAACAATTATTTCATTGAATTTAACAGCTGGAACACATACTATAAATATTAAATATATGGGAACTGAAAAATATTTAACATCATCTTTCCAAACAAATATAACTATTAATAAAATAGATGTTAATTTAAACACAGTTATAACTCATGATACCGTTGGAAATTCAACAATAAGGGTAACAGTCACTGATGCATATAATAACAAAGTAACAAATGGTACAATTATAGTATATGAAAATGGAAAACAAGTAGGAAAAGCTACATTAACACAAACAAGTTATGTAGATATAGATTTAAATTTAACAAGTGGTACACATAATCTTAATATAAATTATGGTGGAACAAATAAATATAATAAAAACACAGTAAATTTAACATTAAATCTAAATAAAAAAGATACAGGATTAACAACAAGCATAACTAATAATATAGTTGGAAATTCAAGTATAAAAGTTACTGTAACAGAAATAAGTAATAAAAAAGCAGTAACAAGTGGAACTGTAATAGTATATGAAAATAATATTCAAATAGGAATAGGTACTGTATCATCAAATGGAATAGCAAATATAAAACTAAGTTTAACAAATGGTACTCATACAATAACAATAAATTACAATGGAACAAGTATATACAGTAAAACAACAGGTTCATTAAACATAACAATTTATAAAATAAATACAATGATAACCTCAGTAATAACAAATAATATTATTGATACTTCAGCTATTCAAGTAAATATTACAGATATATACGGACAAAAAGTAAAAAGTGGAACAGTTGAGATATATGAAGGAACTGTACTTGTTGGACAAGCAAGTGTATCTACAGGTACTGTAAATATTCCATTAGATTTAACAGTTGGAAAACATACAATTAAAATATGTTATACTGGAACAAATATTTACGCTACATCTTCATCAACAGGTACTGTAACAATAAATAAAATAGATACATCATTAAATACAATTATAACTGATGATTCAATTGATAATCCAACAATAAGAGTAACAGTTATAGATGCTAATAATGATAAAATAAATGTTGGAAATGTACTTGTATATGAAAAAGGTATTCTTATAGGAGTTCAGAAAGTAGTTGATAGTTCAGCATATGTAAAATTAAATATTCTATCTGGAATTCACAATATAACAGTTGTATATGAAGGAACTAATAAATATGCAACAAGTAATGGAACAACTACAATTACAATCAATAAATTAAATACTCAATTAAGTAAAGAATTAACTAATAATCAAGTTGGTAATTCAACAATAAAAGTAACAGTTATTGATAATAATAAAGAACTTGTAACAAATGGTACCGTAAGTATATATGAAAACAATAAATTAATAGGACAAGGAGTTATATCTGGTGGTATTGTAAATATTCCATTAGATTTAACAGCAGGAAATCATAATATTAAAATAAATTATGAAGGTACAACTAGATATAATGTATGTAATTTAACAAGTACAATAACTATTAATAAAGTAAATACACAGTTAAATACAATTATAACTCATGATGTAGTTGGTAATTCAAGTATACAAGTTCATGTAACTGATAGTAATAATAATAGTGTAATAAATGGAATAGTAAATGTATATGAAGGTACAACACTTATAGGTCAATCAAATATAGAAAATGGAATATGTGACATCAACTTAAAATTAACAGGTGGTAACCATACAATTAAAGTAAAATATGAAGGAACTACTAAGTATATTGGATCTGAAGGTACATTAACCATAAATCTAAATAAAAAAGATACTACAATGTCCACAGTTATACTAAATAATACTGTTGATAATTCTATTATAAAAGTAACAGTTAAAGATATTAATAATAATTTAGTACCAGATGGTACAGTATTCATATATGAAGGTACAACTCTCATAGGTTTTAATACAATAACAAATGGTGTAACAAATATAAAACTAAATATACTAAGTGGTACTCATAATATTACAGTAAACTATAATGGAACAAATACCTATAGTAAAACAACTAGAACAATTTCAATAACA
>JAUNXU010000076.1 GCA_030539615.1 Methanobacteriaceae archaeon
ATTCTTTTAAAAAAATTATATTCTTTTTTTTAATTATTTTCTTTTTTCAAAAAAAAATATATGTTAATTAATATTAGTTCCTAGTTAACAATCTAAATAATCTTACTAATTTTCAAAAATATATTAATAATATAATTATATATTTTACTAAAACCAATATATTATTATAATAAAATTTTTTTATATTAGGATCATATTAAAATTTTTATAAAAAACAATACAAAAAAGGTGAATTAACTTATGGTAACTTACTCCGAATCTGGTGTAAATATTAGTTTAGAAGAACTGACAATAAAAAGTTTAACATCCCAATTAAAGGATACTATGAATTATAGAAACATTATTACTGACACAGGCCATTTTGCAGCTCTAATAGAATTAGATGAAAGAGCTATAGCAATGAGTACTGATGGAGTAGGTAGTAAAATATTAATTGCAAAACTTATGAATAAATTTGATACAATAGGAATTGATTGTATTGCAATGGTAGTTAATGACATATTATGTGTTGGAGCAGAACCAATAGCAATGGTTGATTATTATGCAGTTGAAAAACCAGATCCAAAAATAGCTGAAGAAATTGGAAAAGGTTTAGCAGAAGGATGTAAACAATCAAAAGTTGCAATGGTTGGAGGGGAAACTGCATCTTTACCAAATATAATAAATGATTTTGACCTTGCAGGTACTGGGATAGGACTTGTCAATACTGAAGATATTGTAACAGGTGAAGATATAAAAGACAATGATATTGTAATTGGTATTGAAAGTAGTGGAATTCATAGTAATGGATTAACTCTTGCAAGAAAAGCATTACTTGATATTGGTAAATTTAATCCAGAAGACCCATTACCAACAGATTCTTCAAAAACTATTGGAGAAGCATTACTTGAACCTACAATAATTTATGTAAAAGCTATAGTAGAATTATTAAAATCAGATATTGATGTTCATGGTTTAGTTCATATAACCGGTGGAGGATTCAGTAATCTTAAAAGATTAAATGAAAATATTAGTTATATTATAGATAATCTTCCAGAACCATCACCAATTTTTAAAGCTATAGAAGCAACAGGTGTAGAATCAAAAGAAATGTATCATGTATTTAATATGGGTATAGGTTTTTGTATAATACTTGATAAAAAAGATCAGAAAAAAGCACAGGAAATAATTGAAAAACATCATAAAACATATGTTATTGGAAAAGCTGTAGATAATAATGAAAATAAAGTAGAATTAATTTTAAATGATGATGAAATATTATTATAAATATTGGGGGTTAATAATATGAAAATAAGTATTGATAATGAAAGAAAATTAATAATAAACTTATTAGAAAAATATGGTGCTGAAACTAAAGAAGCTAATGTTGTAGCTGATGTTATTGTAGATGGTGATCTTAAAGGATTTTCAACTCATGGACTTGGAAGATTTCCACAATATATTAAAAGTATAGAATATGGAACTATTAAAACTGATGCAGAATATGAAATTGAAAGTGAAACTGTATCTGCTGCAATAATTAATGGTAATCATAAATTTGGACAATATGTTACTGTTAAAGGAATGGATCTTGCTGTTAAAAAAGCACAAGAAACTGGTATTGGAGTTGTAGGAATACATGATAGTAATCATTACGGTATAGCAGGATATTATGCAGATATTGCATCAATACAAGATATGATTGGTATAGTAATATCAAATACAGAACCTGCAATTGCACCATTTGGTGGTAAAAAAGCATTACTTGGAACAAATCCAATAACAATAAGTGTACCTTCAGATCAATTTTATATTTGTGTTGATATGGCAACAAGTGTTACAGCTAGAGGAAAATTATTAGAATTAAAACGTAAAGGTGAAGAACTTCCAGAAGGTATGGCATTAGATAGTGAAGGAAAACCTACAACTAATCCTGAAGAAGGATTAAATGGATCAATATTACCATTTGGTGGATTTAAAGGATATGCTTTAGCATTTATGTTTGAAATATTAGCAGGTCCTTTAGTAAAAGCAGCTTATGGAGAAGCTGTAAAAGGTACTGCAACACCTGACGAAGAATGTACTAAAGGTGATTTATTAATAGCAATAAATCCTGATAAACTTGGTGGTGCTGGAGAATTTAAATTAGAAGTTGATGATTTTGTAAGAGGAATTAAAGAAGAAGGTGGAGTAGTTCCTGGAGATCGTGAAATGGAAAATATTCAGAAAAACAGACAAGAAGGCATTCCTGTTGATGAAACATTATATCAACAATTAAAAGATATTGCAAATAAAGTAGATTATGAAATTGATAAATTCTTTGATGAATAATTATAATATTGGAGGAATTTAAAATCACAACTGATAGTAGTGTTGCAATATATGAAGGTCTTAAAAAAGCAGGTATAAATTTCATAGTAAGTGTACCATGTGTTAATCTAAAAAAATTATTAAATTTAATAGATGATGATCCTGAAATAAAACATGTGCCTGTAACAATAGAAGCTGAAGGATTTGGGATATGTGCTGGAGCTTATATGGGTGGTAAAAATGTTGCAATACTTATGCAAAATTCAGGATTAGGAAATTCAGTAAATGCTTTAACTTCTTTATTTGAATTATATAAATTCCCAATATTAATGATAATTAGTCAAAGAGGAAGTCCTGGTGAATCAATAGTTGGACAAGTTCCAATGGGAAAAGCAACAACTAAAGTATTAGATGCTATAAATATAAGATATTATATGCCTAAAACACCTAGTGAATCTTTAGAATTAGTATATAAAGGTTGGAATTTATCTAAAACAAGTTTAGAACCATTTGCATTATTATTTGAAATAAGGTACTGGTGATATCATGAAACGTGCAGATGCAATAAAACAAATAACTTATGCAATTACTGATGAATTAGTAATCTGCAATATTGGTTTACCATCTAAAGAATTATATAACATTAAAGATCGAAATAGTAATTTTTATATGTTAGGATCTATGAGTTTAGCTACACCTATTGCTTTTGGTTTAGCATTAGCTTTAGAAGAAACTAAAAAAGTTATTGCTATAGATGGTGATGGTTCTATGATGATGAATCTAGGTGAATTAATTACTATCTATGCACAAGATCCTAAAAATCTTATTATTGTTTTAATTGATAATGGATGTTATGGTTCAACAGGTTCACAAGTTACTTATGCTACACAAGTAAACTTAGGAAAAGTAGCTGAAAGTATAGGATTTAAAGAAGTTCATATACTTGAATATACTAAAGAAGATGATAATTTAAATCTTAAAGAATTATTTAATAAAACAGGTCCAATATTCATACAGATAAAAGTTAAACCTGGTAATATGAATGTACCTGTAATTGATTTAAGTCCATCTGAAATTAAAAATAGATTTATAAAATCAATTAAGAAATAAACACCTCATTTTATCTTTGACTTACAAAAGTCAAAGTATTTTATTATTTATTAATAATCACCCACCATACAATAAAAAAATCATTTCCTCATTTTATAATATTTCCAAGAATTAAAGATAATATCCAAAAAATTAAATGATACAAAACAAGTAACAATAAAAATATATTTTAAATTCTAAAAATACAATTTAATTTCATTTAATTTAAATATTAGTTTATATAAAATAAGAAAATAAGAGAAACAATAATATAAAATTATTTTTCCAAATAAAAATAATATAATTCTTATAAAAAAAACCAATTATTTAAAAAAAATGGAGAAAAGTATGTTAAATAACAAAATGAAATTAATCTTACTTTTAGGAGTAATATTAATAACTATTGGAACCACAACAGCAACTGTTACAAATACTACATCAGATACAACAACAAACACCATAGATACTTTAAACACAACAACCCCCAATACAATTGAATTAAAAACACAAAATGACAATAAGGAAATAATAACAGAACCCAATAAAAATATTAATACACAAAATAATGAAAAAACAAATACAATAACTAAAAAAACATCACAAACAGAACACACATATCACGTTACACCAAATGGTGAAAAAAATACTAATTTAAATTATGCAATTAAAGACATAAACAGTAATGGAATTGATGGAGACATATACACAATAAAATTAGCAGAAGGAAGATATTCATTTGATAAAAGTATTAATACAACATTAATTTTAAATAAAACATTAACTACAGGAATAACCCTAAATTTAATTGGAACCAATCCAGAAAATACAATATTAGATGGAACAGATACTACAAAAATATTAGTTATAACATCAAAATTCAATATCATAATAAACAATCTCACATTTGTCCAAGCAAGATCTTCTAATAATTCTGAAGGTGGAGCAATCACAATAACTAATGGAAGTATTATCATAAATAATAGTAATTTCTATAATAACAATGCAAACTGTGGTGGAGCAATACAAGCATCACATACCAAATTAACTCTTATTCAAAACTCAAATTTTATAAACAACATTGCAAATACTGGTGGTGCAATAGATACATCTTATACCAACTCAACGATTATTCAAAACTCAAATTTTATAAACAACATTGCAAATGAGCAGGGTGGATCAATTACATACACATATAACAAGGAAAATCTCATTAATAATAGCAATTTCTATAACAACAATGCAAACTGTGGTGGAGCAATATGGTGTCAAAGTAAAAAAATAAACATTCTAAATTCAGTATTTAATAATAATACTGTATCTTTAAATGGTAGTGCTATTTATAATACCAATATCGATTTAATCACCATTCAAAACTCAAGTTTCATAAATAATAAAGCTAAAGATAGCGGTTCCATATTTAACTATGATCAAACACTTACCAATATTACAAATTCAAATTTTATAAATAACACTGCAAAAAATGGAGCTATACTATATAACCAAGAACATAATAAGTTCATTATTACAAATTCAACTATTATCCATAATACTGCTACCACTGGAGGAGTAATCTATAATAATGGTACTTTAGAAGTTACTAATTCATGTTTTGTAGATAATTATAATAATAATAATTCTAGTAAAACTATATTCAATATTGCAGATTGTAAGTTAAATAGTAATTGGTGGGGTAATAATACACCAGACTGGAATAAATTACTAAATAATCTAACTAATATTCCAAATAATTTTATTATTATGAATTTCACATTAATAAATGAAGGAACTTACAAAGTATCTTTAAATACATTAAATGATTCAACAAAACTAAAAGATACAATACCATTTCGAAAATTAATCATACAGGGACTTAATTATGAATACTTAAATGAATCATTTAATAATGAAATAATTATCCATAATACATCTTTAAATAAATATTCCCTAAAAGCAACTATTGATAACCAAACAATGACCCTATTTAATAATCCAATAAATGTAACTACTTGGAAAGATCTTGTAGAAATAGCTACAGGTGGAATGGATGTAAGTTTAAAAAATGATATTACAACTGATAACACACCACTTACTATTTTAAATCAATACAGTGTTCTAATTAAGGGTAATGGCCATACAATAACCATAAATAATTCTATAACTAGTACTCTTATTACAACACAAGGAACTTTAATATTAGATAATATTACATTTGATGGACAATATACTGAAAGATCTGATGCCATTATAAAAAATAATAAACAGGCAAATACAACTATTACAAATACTATTATTAAAAACAATAATAATGAGAATAATGGTGGAGCAATATTTAATAATGGTTATTTAATTATTATGAATTCAAGTTTCATAAATAATAAAGCAATTACTGGAGGTGGAGCAATATATAACACTAATTTAGGTAATTTAATCACCTTAAATTCAAGTTTCATAAATTGTACAGCAACAACTGGTGGAGCAATAAATAATAAAAACAATTTAATTATTATAAACTCAAGTTTTACTAGTAATACTGCAGGTTATAATGGAATAATTTTTAATGGAAACAATAAAGAGTTAACTATTATAAATTCAAATTTCACAAATAATAACGCTGTATATGGTGGAGTAATATATAACGAGGGAAATTTAAATATTACTTATTCAAACTTTATAAATAACACTGCAGGATATGGTGGGGCAATAGAAACTAAAAACTCAACTTATATCTCAAATTCAACTTTCATAAATAACACTGCAACTAGTAATGGTGGAGCAATACGTAATAATGATAATAAATTAAATATTTTAAATTCAAGTTTCATAAATAACCAAGCTAATAGTGCTGGTGGAGCAATATATAATACGGGTAAATTAAATATAACATATTCTGTTTTTGTAAACAATAATGCAACTGAAGGTTCTGCCATATACACAACTACTGAAATAAACAATACTAATAATTGGTGGGGTAGTAATACACCTAATTGGAATGAGTTATTAAATGATGAAAAGTATGCACCTACTAATTTTGTTATATTAAAACTAATAGCAAAATTACAAAGTAAAGTTTATATTATATCTTTAAATACATTAAATAATAATACAAAAATAGCAGGATTACCTTTCAGAGAATTAATAATAAAAAATGAAAAAGAAGTTATATATTCTACAGATAAGTTTACTGGTGAAAAAACGATTAATTATAATGGATCTAGTTATTTAACTGTAACACTAGATGGACAAATTATAACATCAGATCCAGTAAATATTACTACTTGGGATGAATTAGTAGAAAATGTGAATAATAACAATAGTGTAAGACTTAAAAATAATATTACTATAACATCTTCTTTAACTATTAAAGGAAATCAAGAAATATTAATTGATGGTAATGGATATGCTATAAATAGAGAGTATACTATTATAACAGATGACTATTCAATAAAATTATCTGGAAATTTAACATTAAATAATATTACTTTTAATGGAGGATCAAAAAAAATATCAGTATCTTGTATACAGGGCATGGATTCCTGTAATTTAACAATTAAAAATAGTAATTTTATAAATCATAATGGTTCTTCAGTAATACATGGCATACATGAAACAATTGTTACGAATTCAAATTTTATTAATAATTCATACTATTTTGGTGGAGTAATAACCCGTAGTTATAAATTAACCATTATAAACTCAAATTTTACAAATAACACTTCAAATATGCACGGTGGAGTAATATACAATATGTATACTAAAAACTCTATCATGAATATTATAAACTCAACATTCATAGAAAATAAAGCTACTAAAAAAGGAGGTGCAATATATGCTGAAGGATGTATAGTCAATATTACAAATTCAATATTTAAAGATAATAATG
>JAUNXU010000013.1:0-13988 GCA_030539615.1 Methanobacteriaceae archaeon
TATTAAAGATATTAGTAAAAAAAATAGTTTAAAAGAAATAAATAGGTTATATTAGTTATCTATCTCCAGATGGAGTTTTAGAATCATAGAAATCTTTTATTCTAATAGTATCTTGTAAATGAGGTGTTGATACTTCATGTAATACTGTATTTTCTGTTGCTACTATTGAATGTGGTCTTTTTGGTTCTATTCTTACAGTATCATTTTTAGAAAAGAATTCTTTTGAATCTTCAAATTCTATATATCCTTTACCACTTACTATATACATTGTTTCATCTTTATTTTCATGATAATGGAAACTTGTTTGATATCCTTCTTTTAAGAATAATTCTTTTGTTAAATATTTATCTGTATAAATAAGTACTTTTTCATATCCCCATGGTTTATCTTCACGATTTTCATATTCTTTTTGTACTTGTTGTAATTCTTTACTTGTATCTACTGCCATCCAAAATAATCCATTTTCTTTATAATATCCTAGTTCTTTATTTTTTGCTAATTCAGGAAATAGTGTTTTTTCTATATCTCCAGCAGTATATGATTTAAAGTCTAATCTTCCTTTACATAAATAAATTCCACCATTTATATAATAGTCCAATATTGGTTTTTCTTTAAATGATATGATTTTATCTCCACTTAAGTCTACTATTCCATATGGTGATACCATTTGTGTTACAAATATTGTGAATTTAAATGGTGATTTTTCCCCTAATTCTATCATTTTTTTAATACTTAAATCTGCCACTACATCCCCATTTCTGATTATGCATTGAGTATCAGGTGATATTTTTTCCATTCCCATTCTAATTGCATTTAATGTTCCTAATGGTTTTTCTTCTTTTACATAGATAATTTCTACATCCATATAGTTATTACCATATCGTTCTTCTATTTTTTCTCCTAAAAATCCAGTTAATAATATTACTTTATTTACACCAGCACTTTTAAAATCAAATATTTGTTTATCTAAAATTGTATAATCTTCTTTTAGTTCTACTAATGGTTTTGGTACTGTTTCTGTAATTGGTCTTAATCTTTTACCAAATCCTCCACAAAGTATCATTCCTACAGTTTCATTCATTATTATTCACCTAATATAAATAGATTTAATCCTATAAAAAGAATCTTAATATAATTGTTCTTCATTAAATATTTTATTATATTTATTACTTTTATTTTCTATTATTAATATACTATTTTAATAATCCTCTTATTGTTGATGCAAATTCTGATTCTACTATTTTTTTTGCCCCTAATGTTTTTGAATGAGCATCTAACTCTGTTATTACATTTGTAAATCCTTGATCATATAATGGTTTTACTAATCTAGGACCATCTGTTACTGCAATAGTTTCACAAGTTAAATTTTTTATATCTACTGCATGAGGAACTCCTAAAATTATTACTAAATCAGGAGTATCTTTTAATAATATTTCTCTTACTTTTTTTCCTGTTAATGGGTATTCATCTAATCCACCTGTTATGTAATCAGGTTTTTTATCTATTTCTTTTTGAACTTGTATTGCATGTTGTTTTATATATGGTAATCCTATATTCTCATCTATATTACATATAAATTGAGGATGATTATCTGGATAAATTTTAGTCCAAGGTATGGTTAATATATCTGCAAATAAATAACTAGTTTCTTTCTTAGCATTTAATACAAATGTAACTTTTTTATTATTTTGAAGAGCATTTAATATTTTATTGGCTATTTCTACTTTATTATCACCATAATTAGGTTGGATATAATCTCCTTGAGCCATACCACGTTCTTTTTCAATTTGAGTTGCCATTTTAAGCATTTCAGATTGACGTTGAACTTCTTTTGAACTTATTATACCTACTTTTTCTGCAGAATTTAGTGTTGCTATTGCCCCTGCAGTATTATCTCCTTCTCCAAATCCACCATGAGATTCTACTACAATTATTTTTGCTTTTACTTGTGCATCATTTGCTGCTTCATGCATGTCTTCTCCTATAATCATACTTGCACATGTTCCAACTATTCCTATTTTATCAGGATTAAATTTTTCTTGTGCTTCTTGTATAGTTTGAGTTAATTTTTCTTTTGCACCAAAAATAAAGTCTTGTTCTGTCATTGAAGTTGTTAAAACACGTACTCCTTCATCTTCTAATAAACGTCCTGTTCTAAAACAACACCCTTGTGGCCCATGCATAATTACTACTTGAACTTCTAAATCTCTCAAAGTATATAAAGCTGCTGCTATTGGACTTGGTCTTGGATGATTCAACATTAATCTTCACCTAACTTATATTGTCCAACAGTATAAAATTCAATATCTTTATATTTTTCAGGATCTAAAAATGGTTTTGCTGTGATGAGTATTTTTTCTATTTTTGTAGGGTCAAGATCTTTGTATTGAGGATCATCAACCATTACAATTATACAATCACATTCATAGGCTTCATCTAAAGATATTTTTTTAGCATCATGTTGTTCTATTATTTCTTCAGATACTTTATCATCATGCACCCATACTTCTGCTTTTCTTTGTATCAAATCATCAATCAATGTTAATGAGGAATTATAGTTTTGTGTTTCTAATTTTTTATCATTAGTTATTCCAAGTACAGCTATTTTACATTCATAGAATGATAATTTGTGTTTTAAGAATAATTCTTTTTCTGCAATATATGCTACATGATAAGGAACATAATTATTTATTGTCCGTGTTGTATCAGATAATTGAGCTGTTTCACCATATTCAATTGCTAATTGTACTATTTTATCAGTATTAATTACAGTATTATTTTTTGTTATTGGAGAAGGACTTTGAAGATTTATTTCTTTTTTAAGATTAGCATATTTTATTGCTTCTACTAAATCAACAGCTAATGCTTCAGATATTATTGCTAGTTGATTTACTAATGCTATTTGTGTATCTGTATATGTTTCTTGTAAAAATGGTATTATTTCTGCTGTTGATATGTCTTTAGTAGAATTAATATTCTTTGATGTGTATTTATATATTTCTATTGTTTTTTCTAAACTTGTTTCATTTGTTGCTGCAATTAATAATTGATTAGGTATAGGTCGTGTAACATATGCTATGTTTATATCTGAAATTAGTTCATATTCATCTAATACTTTTTCCATTTTTTTACAAGTTCTTGGTGGTACTATTGTATCAAAGATTATTAATGTGTTATCATTTATGTAATTGGATATTTTAGTACATGCTTCTTTTATATTATCTGTATTATATTCACCATTTATTATAGCACTTATTTTTATTATTATAACATCAACTTCACTTAATATCAATTCATCATTAGTTACATTCATATTGTCTATTGAATTATCGGAATATATTGTTATATCTGGTATATCTTTAATTTCCTGAATATTTTCTGTCCCAAATATTACTATTTTCATTTATGATACCCCTTATTTATTTGAAATTATGCTAATTATGTCCCCTTGTTTTAATTCTTGTTCACTAGATATCCTCATATTTTTACGAGCATCAATTGCATGTGTAAATCCTTCACCAATATCTGTATGAACACAATATGCTAAATCACGAGGATTAGAACCTTTTTTAACAAGAAGAGCATCTGGTAAAATATTACCTTTTTGATCACTATATTTATGTTCATCTTCAACTGGATAAACTACTATTTGATTTAAAACATCATATATTGCTGTATTAATAGTTTTTTGAATACCTGTACTGCCATAAACATCTAATACATTTGCTTGAATATAATTTAGTGCTTGTAATTGTTTATGAGATAATTTACTTTCATCAATAATTGTAAAATGATCATCCCCACTATTATATTCAATAAGTCCTGCTTTTTTAGCATTTATTAATGCTAATTCACTTTCAGCACTAGCAGGAATTACTTTATCATATTTTTCACTTAAGCGTTTAATATTTTCTTTTGCTGTAGGAGTATCTACCTTATTTGCAACAATAATTATTGGTTTTGCAATAGATAATAATTTATCTAAAAATCTTACAATATCTTCTTTTTCCCATTTATCATAATTGTTATCCATTATTCGTTCAGCTTCAAGAACATCCTCTAAGAAAACTCCCGTTCCACTTAATTGATCAGCAATAACATTTGCAAAACTTAAATGTTCAGACATTATTTTACGAATAAGTCTTTGCCAATTTCTTTCTAATATTGAATAAACCCACATACTAACTTCAGTATGAAGAAAATCAACATCATCTAAAGGATCATGTTCACCAAGACTACATGGACGACCCTCTTCATCAGTTCCCCCTGAAGCATCAATAACATGTATCAATGCACGAGCTTGTCTTAAATCATCCAGAAATTTATTACCTAAACCTTTACCTTCATGAGCTCCAGGAACTAGACCTGCAACATCTATTAATTCAATTGGTATTTTTCTTAAACCATCCCAACATTCACTATTTCTAGGATTACATGTAACATCTAATTCTTTACAAGGACATGTTGCTGTGACAAAACCTATAGCTTTATTAGCATCTATAGTTGTAAATGGATAATTTGCTACTTCCACCTCAGATAATGTTGCTGAATTAAAAAAAGATGATTTACCTACATTTGGTTTACCAGTGACTGCAATTTGTAACATATTTAATCAAAAATCCTCCATATATTATTTAATTTCAATATTATCATTATATTTATAAAAATTATTACTTTTTAATAAAACTTTAAACTTGTTTATTGAAAAAATTTTTTTAGTATGATTATTATATATATAATAATATATTAATTATAATTAAAAAAAATACCCCTTAAAAATTAAAATTATAAAAAAAGAAGGATAATGAAAAAATGATAAATAAACTAAATATTGTAGGAATAGGACCAGGATCAGAAGAATATTTAACATTTAAAGCTGTAAAAACAATAGAAAATACAGATATATTAGTGGGAAGTAAAAGATCATTAGAATTATTTGAACACATATCCGCAGAAAACATAGAATTAAAACCAAAAGACATACCACAAACATTAAAAATTGCATTATCCCATTTACAAGATGGATTAAAAGTAACAATATTATCTACAGGAGACCCTGGATTTAGTGGAATGTTAAAAACTGTTCAAAAAATATCTCCTAAAACACCACTTAATGTTATTCCAGGCATAAGTTCAATACAATTAGCATCTGCTAGAACCCAAATACCATGGGATTCAGCTAATTTAATTACAATCCACGGTGGAAAAGAACCAACACCACAACTATTAGAACAAATTGATAATAAAAATAAAAATATTATTTTACCAAATAGAAATATAGGTGAATTAGCAGAATATTTAATAGAACATGGATACAGTCCAGAACATGAAATAATAATTTGTGAAAAATTAAGTTATCCTGATGAACAAATTGTACATGTAACATTAGAAGAATGTAGAGGTATGGACTTTGGATACATGTGCATTGTAGTTATTTAAAAAAAATAGTAAAGAATTTATATTTATTTTTAAAATAAATCCTTTTTTTTAATTAAAATTTAATATTAGGAACTGCTTTTTCTTCAGTAGCAGCTTCAAAAAATTCTGCTTCTTTAAATCCAAA
Source organism: Methanobacteriaceae archaeon (assembly GCA_030539615.1). Classification (GTDB taxonomy): domain Archaea; phylum Methanobacteriota; class Methanobacteria; order Methanobacteriales; family Methanobacteriaceae; genus Methanosphaera. The sequence continues at coordinate 5,564 of JAUNXU010000013.1, forward strand.
TATTTTTGCAAATATATTACTTGGGAATTGTTCACAAGCATTATTAAATTTTAAAACTGTATCATTATAAAATTGTCTTGCATAAGATATTTTATCTTCTGTATCTTCTAATGTATTTTGTAATTCTACAAAGTTTTCATTAGCTTTTAATTCAGGATAATTTTCAGCTACTGCAAATAAAGATTTTAATGAACTTGATAACATATTATTTGCTTTTGAAACTTCATCCACAGAGGTTGCATTCATTACTGCAGTACGTGCTTTTGTTACTTCTTCAAAAGTTGATTTTTCATGTTTAGCATAACCTTTAACAGTTTCAAGAAGATTAGGTATTAAATCATTACGTCTTTTAAGTTGAACATCAATCTGAGACCATGCATTTTTAACTCTATTTTTATAATTTACTAGATTATTATAAGACCATATAGCAAATATGATTATTAAGATTATTATAATAGCAAGTATTATGAATATTAGTGACATATTATTCCTCCTCCAATTTTCGTAATATAGTATTAATTTATATGTTATTATATTAATAATTACAATTTTAGTTAAATTACTTAAAAAAATAGAAAAATAATAAACTTACAAATACAATAAAATAAAGTATATCAAAAAAAGGATGTGTATAAAATTGAATGCTGTTACTTTAATTACAAGTCCAGTTCAAAATGGACATGAATTTCTTATTGCAGAAAAAATAACAGAAGGAATAGAAAGTAATGGAGGCGATAACACAATTTTATTTTTAAATGATTATATTATTGATCCTTGTCAAGCTTGTCAAAGTTGTACTCAACAATCAGAATGTATTCAAGACGATGATTTTATAGAATTAACAGAAGAAATACGAGAAGCTGATGCATTTATATTTTTAGCACCAATATATTTTGGTGGTATTTCAGGACAAGCAAAAACATTTTTAGATCGTTTTTATTCTATTTCAAGTAATTTTAATAAAAATTTTGAAGGTAAAAAAACAGTAATAATAATTACTTCTGGAAGTGAAGAAAAGGTTTACGATGAATATTGTAAAACACTTGATAAACCATTTATAGCTGTTAATTTAGATGTTAAAACTATTTGGCATGTTGGAGAATTATTAATTCCTGGTAAAATAAATCCTGATGTATCTAAAAAAGCTAAAGAAATAGGTGAAAAATTATAATATTTACCTATTTTATATTTTAAGTAAATGTTAGTAATATTCTATTATAACTAACTAAATACTATTTAATTAAGGTATTCTTTATTATATGCGTTTTTTTATGGAAAAAAGAGTAGTAAATTATAAGTTTTTAAAATAATAAAATATTTTTAAAAAATAATTAATTTAAGAGAGTATATTATTATGATAAAAGAAAATACAAAAGGTGTGGATCTTATATTAGGTGATCCTAAAAAAGCTATTAATAAGTTATCAGTACCTATCTTTTTATCTATGCTTTTATCATTACCATATAATATTATTGATGGTATATGGATTAGTAATTTAAGTCCTGATGCTTTAGCAGCAATAGGTTTTGTATCCCCAATTTATATGTTAGTTGTTAGTCTTGGAACATGTGTTACTTCTGGAGCTAGTCCCTTTATATCTAGATGTATAGGTGCTAAAGATCATAAAAGAGCTAATAATGCTGCTATACATTCTATTTTAATTATGGGTATTATTACTATTATTCTTACCACTATATTGGTCTTATTTTTAAAGGATATTCTCCTTTTAATGGGTGCTAGCCAAATAATTGATCTTTCTATGGAATATGGTTTAATTATATCTTTAGGATCTTTTACCATATTTTTTTCTTCTATTGGTGCTGGAATTCTTAGATCTGAAGGTGATATGAAACGTGCAACTTATCTTATGTTTATTACATCAATTATCAACATTATCCTTGATCCTATTTTTATTTTTACTTTAAATCTTGGTATTGGTGGTGCTGCTTTTGCTACCTTTTTATCATCATTAATATCACTTATTGTTCTTTTTTATTGGTTATTTATGAAAAAAAATACTTATTTATCACTTAAATTATCTGAATTTCATTATGATTCAAATATTATTAAAGAAATTTTAGTTGTTGCATTACCAGTTGGTATTGAAAATTTTATTATTTCATTTTTAGCTGTTTTTACAACTGCAATGTTAACTATTGTAGCTGGTATTAATGGAGTTGCTATTTATAATGCTGGTTGGAGAATTATTTATATGGGAATTGTTCCTAGTTTAAGTATTGCTTCTGCAGTAATTAATGTTGCTGGTAGTGCTTATGGTAGTAAAAATTATAATAAAATAGAAATTATATGTAATTATTCTTTAAAATTAGGTATTTTTATTTCAAGTATTTTTGCTATTATAATATTTATTTTTGCTGATCAATTCACATTTCTTTTTACATTTACTGGAGCAAGTACAGTTATATCTTCAGAATTAAGCAATTTTTTACGTGTTTTATCATTATTGTTAATATTATATCCTATTGGAATTATTATTACTAGTATTTTTCAAGCAATGGGTAAAGGTTTTATTTCTATGATCTTAACTATTATTCGTGAATTAATCTTTGTTTTATTTGCATCTTATTTACTTGGATTTACTTTTGGATTTGGCCAATATGGTATTTGGTGGGGATTTAATATTGGTATGGGATTAGGATCCATTTTAACATATATTGTATTTAAAATTTATTTTAAGAGATTCAAAATTAGAGATAAAAGTTATAAAATAAAATAAATAAATAATTTCATAAACTTATTAATAATTAGTATAAAATTATTTTTAAGATAATAATTAAAAAAAGGGGGAAAGAAATTCATGAGTTTATCTAAAGATATACAACAATTAACAGATGCAGCATATTATGATAGATGTAATACAATTAGTTACAATATTGATCAACTTATAAAAACAATAAACGATTCAAATGATGGAATATACTATGCAAAAAATGGTAAATGCCTTGTTCCATTATTTAAAATATTACAATCAAATCAATGTAACAGTGATTGTACTTACTGTACAAACTGTAAAAAACATAAATATCAAAGAGCAAGTATTTCTCCTGAAGCATTAGCAAAGGTTTACAACCAATATTACCAAGAAAAAAAAGTAGAAGGATTATTTTTAAGTTCAGGTATCATAAAAGATGCAGATACCACAACAGAACAAATGATAAAAACTGCTGAAATTCTTAGAAATCAATATTCTTATAAAGGATATATTCATTTAAAAATTATACCAGGAACAAATAAAGATTATATAAAACAAGCCATGCAATTAGCTGACAGAGTAAGTATTAACATAGAATCTGCTACTCAAGAAGGATTTGAAAAATTAACTACTATAAAAGATTATAAAATTGATGTTTTACGACGTTTAAAATGGATTGATAAGTTACATACACGTGATCATCATCTTGCTCCTGCAGGACATACCACCCAAATAATTGTTGGAGCTAATGATGAAACTGATAATGATATCCTTAAAACTGTGTATAATTTAAGAAAAAATTATAATATTAAAGAAAACTATTTTAGTAATTTCACACCTATTAAAAATACACCTTTAGAAGGACATAATGCTGGAAAATCCATTAGAACTGGTAGACTTTACCAAGCAGAACATTTATTTTCTTCATATAATTTTAAGTTAGATGAATTACATTTTGAAAAAGATGGAAATATAGCTCTTGATGAAGATCCTAAATTTATTGCTGCTGAAAACAATCCTGAAAAGTATCCTATGGATGTTAATACTGCTTCATATAAAGAATTAATAAGAGTTCCAGGTATTGGTGTTAAATCTGCTAGACGAATTATTCATATGAGAAAGCAAAAAAAAGAAATTAAACATATAACTGATTTAAAAAAAATAGGAGCTAACACTCGTAAATGTGAATTATTTATTAAAATAAAAGGATCTTATCAAAGTCATTTTTAATATTAAAAATTTTATTATTTTTAAATCAAATCCTATATTAACAAGTGCTGATACACAATACCATACAAGAAGCAGCATACAAAAATTAGAATATGAAAAAATTGATGGCTACATACCAACAAAAAAACAAACACGAAACATAAATTAAACAAAAACCCTACCATAAAGATCATTTTAAATATGATTACATAAGAGATACATTTATATGTCCATGAAAACCAAGAATTACACTTAAAATCCACATACAAAGAAAAAATAAAAAAAACCTGATTAACCAGACAAAATAAAAATAATGTACTTTAGTAGTGACTGTAAACATTGCAATGTTAAAAACCTATGCACTAAATCAACAACAAGAACAATAACAGATCATGGTGACACATTAGAACTTGCAATAAGTCAAAAACTAGACACACCAGAATGAAAAGAAGAATACAATAAAAGAAAAGTTGTAGAAATACCATTTGAAGTGTTTAAAATGTAGGAAATCTTAATAATTTACCAGTAATGGTATAACCTACATCAAAAATAGAGTAAGCCTACAAGTAGTAAATTATAATTGGAAAAGATTAAAACACTAAAAAAGGAACACACTAATTCCCACAATAGTTTAAAAAATTTTATTAATAATTTAAAACGTGACCATCCTGATTTATTCTTAAATGTTAAAATATATTAAAAACTAAAATTTCGAATTTTGGCAACACTCTTTCATTGAAAAAAAAAAGTAGATATAATATTTTTGATATTTAAAAGAAATTGAGAAAAAAGTTATATTTTTTCTATTTCTTTTTTGGTTAAACCTGTTATTTTAATAATTTCATCTATTGGATAATTATTTTTTAATAGATTTTTAGTTATTAAAATTTTTTATTCTTTTATTCATTGTTCTATTCCTTGTTCTTTCCCTTTTTTAATTCCTTGTTTTATTCCTCGTTCAAATATTCTGTCGGATTCTAATTTTATTGGCATAACTTTCATAATCTCCTTAAATTCTGTTTCATTAAAAAAAATTTTTGAAAAATTAAGTATTGTTATTAATATATCCTTTTTTAATTTTTCATATTTAATATGTTTCTTACTAATTTCTATTATTTTAAAGATTCTTTCTTTTTCTGAAAGTGATCCTGCCATGAATAGTGTTTTTATTAATTCTAGAAATTCATAGTCTTCTATTTTATCTGATTTTTTGATTTTTTGATTAATGTTTTCAAATATTTTATCTGAATCTTGATTTTTAAGTAATATCAGTTCTGGTTTATATTTTATAACATTTGCATCTAATATTGCTTCTGGATCATTAACTGGACATGTGTATATTACAATAGTTTTTATTGGTTTATGATAGCATTCATATAATAATGTGTCGTACATATGAAATCTTTCATAATCTTTTTGAACATTTCTAGTTGATTGAAATTCTATGTGTAATATAATGCCTTCTTTAGTACTTAGTATTAAATCCGGATGTTTTATTGTAGCAGGAATTTTTAATTCTGTACTTAATGATTCTATTGGTGTTTCTTTAATTTTTAAAAAATATCTAACATTTTTTAAATCTTGTTCTACAGTAAATTTAAACACCACATCTTGAATGTTTTCTTTAGACATAATGAATTATTTTTTCACCTCCTTGTTTATTTTAATGAATTAATATAATGTTTATTAAAATTATACTTTAAGTATAATTTGTTTAAATTAATTCATAATAATAAGTATTATTTTTATACTACATAAATATTAATATTATATTCATTAATAATAGAAAAATAATAAAAAATTTTAATCAAAATAAAAAATAATATAATTAAAAAAAGAGTATTTAAATAATATATTATTAAAATTCTAAATTAACTAAAACATACATTACAAATGTAAGAGAGTACAACAAAACCCCAAATTGTTAAATGAAAAAAGTAAGAAAAGCCTTTATTTATCAATTGAAGAATAAAATTTTCTAAAAAAGTGTTTTTTGTCGGACACTCATGTAATCAAAAAAAAATATGATGAAAATAAACATCCCTAAGATCCAAATATCAAATTAGATGATGTTTATGAGAATATTGAAGTTTTTATTATTTTAGAATATGATGTTGAAATTGAAAAATATTACAATAATGTTAAGGGAATAAAAGAAATAGTTTATGATTCAAGAAAAGATTGAAAACATATTTTCTTTTATTATTTAAAAATTAGACTATATTTAATGAGTTATTTTTTTGTTGATTGTAATTCATCAAATTGTTCCCATATTTCAGGATATTTTTCTTCTATTGCTTTAGCTATTAATTTTGAGGCTTCATTACTTATACTAAATTCAGGTTCTGTTTTTTTCAAATATTTTAGAACTGCTGCTGATTGAGCTGACCATAAGCTTATTCTAGGATTTTTTGTTACTTCTTTTTTTATTTGTTCTATTTTTTCTTCTGAAAGATTATTTTTAAGTGTTTTTGATTTTTGTGGTTGTTTTTTAGTTGTTTTTGATTTTGTTTTCTTAACTGTTTTTCTGGTTGTTTTTTTAGGTTCTTGTTCTTTTGGTTTTTCTTTTTTAGTTTCTCTTTTATCTTGGATTAGTGCATCTAATCCTTTTCCTAAGACATTTTCTGACATATTATTCCTCCTGTGCTTCATTAATAATTTCTTGTGCTAGTTTTTTATATGCTATTGAACCCGTACTATCAGACATGTATATTACTCCTGGTTTTCCATGACTTGGAGCTTCTGCTAGTTTTACATTTCTTGGTATTTTACTTTTGAATACTTTTTCTTTATTGTTAAAAAAGTCTTTTACACTTTTTGCTACGTCTTGAGCTAATCTTGTTCTTGGATCATATAATGTTATTAATATTCCTTTTATTGGGCAGTCACTTTTTAATCTTTTTTCAACTAGTTGAATTGTTTGTAATAAATCTGCCATTCCTTCAAGTGCATAGAATTCTGCTTGTATTGGTATTATTACACTTGTACTTGCTACTAGTGCATTTAAAGTTAATATTCCTAATGATGGTGGTGCATCAATTAGTATATAATCATATTCTTCTGTATTATTTTCCATTGCTTCATTTAGTATATATGGATATCCTATGGATTTGCTTAATTCTACTTCTGCCCCACTTAATGAGATATTACTTGGTATTGCATAAAGATTTTCTGTATCTGTTTCTATTACTGCTTCGTTAAATGTGCATTTTTCTGTTAGTAATGTGTAAATTGTTTTTTCTGCTGTGTTTTTATTTATTCCTAAACTTGTTGTTGCATTTGCTTGTGGATCTAAATCTATTACTAGTACTTTTTTTCCTTGTAATGTTAAAGCAGCTGCTAGATTTACTGCTGTTGTTGTTTTTCCACAGCCTCCCTTTTGATTTAATATTGATATTATCTCCATTCTATTTCTCCTTTTTTTTAATATTTTTATAATAAGGTATATGTTATAAGTTATAATTAAATATTAAGTATTATAAGTTATTAGTTATAAGTTATAATTAGAGTTAAATAAATTAAAAGAAAGTAGTTGATAATTAAAAAAATATTTTTTAAAATAAGTATTAAAATTAAAAATTGAAGAATATTACTCAAAATAGAAAAAAATAAAGGTTTTATCTGATCACGAATTTATCATAATCATTTTACCCGTTTGTGGGTCTTTATAAACTTTACCCATCTCAGTATAACCAGATCCAGATGAATTTTGACTTGAAACTTCTTCAGTTAGTTCTTCGCCCTGTTCCATTTCAACTGTTTTTTTAATTGATTCCATCATTTGTTGTTTTTGTTCAGGTGTATTTTCACTAAACACTACACTTTGTAATCCCATAGACATTACTGCATATATTAAAAATGCAACTGCTAAAACTAACATAATATCTACCATGTTAACAGCTGAAGTCATTGGATCAATTTCATTATCACTATTTGAAATTCTTGATTTTCTTCGTTTAATCCCCATAGTTAACCTCCAAAATTGCATTAGTTAATGTATAAGCTGCTGATATTTCTTCTTCATACCAACCTCTTCTTATTTTTGATATAACATATGCAATGGATCCTGAAGCTAATCCTACTGTTGTAGTGTTAAATGCAATAATTAATTGTGCTGATAATGAAACCACATCACCAGTCCCTAAAGCTGATAAACCCGGCCCTAAAGGAATTAAAGTACCTAATAATCCACAACCAGAACCAACTTTTGCAACTAAATCTGTTTTTAATAAAGATTTTGATATTTTACCCTCTTTTTCTTCAAGTAAATTTGTTGCTAAAGCTTCTCGTATATTTTTATTTAAATTATCTGATTTTGCTACTTTGTTTAGTAAATTTTTATTATCTTTAGATAAATCACTACCATTAATAATTTCACATATTTCATCTGAATTAGTTACTTCAGATATTTCAAGTATTAATTTCTCAATATCTTCTGATTTAATTGGTATTCTACTCGTATATTCTGCTAGTACTCCACCTACTTCCAATATTATAAATAAT